>DATMEI010000439.1:0-3218 GCA_035556995.1 Streptomyces sp. | reverse complement strand
CGTGGCGGAAGTGGCCTTCTGCCTCGCCTCGGGAACGTACCCGGAACAGGCCGACCCGCACTCGGACATCCATCAACGCCTCGCGGGACACTGGCAGTTGCTGCTCTACGGACTCGTCTCGCAGCCCGGCCCCGAACACTTGTGGATCGCCGGCACCGAATCGGACTGGCTGCAGGTCACAGGCCGCGAGCTGCTGAAGGCCGACTGATCCGGCGCCACGAACTGGCAGGGGCGAAGCGAACCGGGCATGGGGCGGCGGGGATGACACACAAGGAGGCCGCTGCGAGGGGCAGTTGAACGGGAATCCGGAGAGCTCGCCCCGAGCAGGCCGCTCAGGGGGTTTCAGGGCCTCGGACGTCCGATGCGGAGGGCGGCCGCGCAGGCCCGACAGGCTCCGACGGGGCAGCCGGTGGCCTGTCGGCCTTACGCGCAGGCGCACCGCTGACTGCTCGTCATGCAGTTGAACCGGGGAAGTCCGCGCCGTACATCACGTCTCGCGCCACGCTGTCCCCCGACGGCAGCGTGGTGCGCCGCCGATGATGTCGTGCGGGCCGTCACCTTTCCAGCCGCGACTTTTTACGTGTAAGAACAGGGTGTGAAAAAGATTCCACTCTGATCGGTTGCGGCTTGAGGAGAGCCACCGCATGTCCCGGCATCACCATCCGCTGCCCCGCCAGCGCCAGCGTGACCTACAGATCTTCCTGAGGGAAGCACGTGCGAAAGTCGACCCCGGCGATCACGGTCTCGAGCGTCCCAGCGACCGCCGTGGCAGGCAGGTCCCGGGCCTGACCCAGCCGCAGATGGATGTGCTTCTGCGCAGCCGGACGGGCACGTACGGCAGCTTCGAACGCGGCGCCAAGACCAACCCCTCCACCGACTATCTCGACCGCCTGGCCCGGTATTTGAAGCTCAGCCCGCAGGAGTGGGAGTCGCTGTGGAAGCACGCCTACGGTCACAATCCGCCCTACGCGCTGGATCCCGAAGCGGGCCTGGAGGTCGCCCCGGTGTGGCGGCACGTGATTCACGAAATGACCACGATGGCGTACATCAGCAATGTGTCCTGGGATCTCCTGGAATCCAACTCCGCCTTCGCATCCATGTTTCCCGGCGGCCGGCCCCCGGCGAACCTCATGCGGTGGATGCTGCTGGACGACGTGGCGCGTGAAGAGGTTCTGCTGGACTGGGAGAACTCCTGGGCCCCGATGCTCATTCCGCAGCTCGTGGCCGCCCGGCACGCGCACCCGGCGGACCGGACGCTTCAGGAGCTGGAACACGACGTCGACAGCGATCCGCGTACCGGCCCCATCCGGCGCGACGGAGCGGCAGCCTTCACCCACCCCGACGGCGGCGACCGGCCCGTGAAGCACGCGACGCTCGGGCGGGGACGGGTCCGGCTCGGGGCAGCAGAACCGCTCATCAGCCCGGGTGCCCGGTTCATGGTTGTGGAGTTCGTACCCGACGCCTGCTGACAGCGGCCGTCGACAGCCCTGACGTCGTGCACCTTGAGGCCCGGCCGCCCGACCAGTGCCGTAGCGGAGCGGGTCGCGGTCCTGTCGGTCTGTTGGACATGATGCACAACTGTCTGCGGTGGCTCCTGTCCACGTGATACGCACAGGGGAGAGCGCACAGCACGTGTGTTCGCAGGGCGTCACACCCTCGCCTCCGATGGGGCGGGGGAGTTCCGCGGGTGACCGGTGGCAGAAGCTCGGCTGCCGGGTCCGTCCCGAGTAAGTGCTTGTGCACCGTCCGCAGAAGGAGATCATCATGGCGCACGCGAGCGGCATGCCGCCGACCTCTCACGCCAACGCCTCAGCCACCCGTTCATCTCGCTCTCGCCGTAAGGGACCGGCCCGGCTTGCGCTGGAAGTGGTCCTGTGGGCTGTGCAGCTCTACCTCGTCTACTTCTTCGTGACCGTCGGCGCCCTGCCCGCGCTGACAGCCGAGTCCGGTGCGCAGGACACGTTCGAGAAGATCGGCATCGGCCTGTGGTTCATGTACCTCACCGGCACTCTCGAACTGCTCGGTGCCATCGCACTCCTCACGCCGTGGTTCTCAGGGCTTGGGGCGCTGGGCCTGATGGGCGTGATGACGGGCGCCTGCATCACTCACCTGACCCTCATGGACGGCAAGGGCATGGAGACCCCGGCGATGATGCTCATCCCGCTGGCTGTGGTCGCCGTGGGCCGGTGGGGGACGGTGACGCAGCTCCTCGGCCGGCTGCGGGGCGGAGGCAGGCGCGGGGAGGCCCGGTACTGAAGTCCGCCGGGCGGGGGCCGAGTTGACCGTCTCCGGTGAGCGGCCCCCGGTCCCGTCCCGGCCCGGTCTGTGATCCTTGCCGGAGCTACCCGAGCTACCGGATCGCGGACTTCACGGCCTCCGGTGAGCGGCCCACCACTGCTGTTCCGTCGTCCGCGGTGATGATCGGCCGCTGGATCAGCGTCGGGTGGTCCGCAAGCGCGTCCAGCCAGCGCCCACGGTGTGCCGGCTCGCGGGGCCAGGAACCGAGGCCCAGCTCGTCCGCGGCCGGCTCACCGGTGCGGGTGATGTCCCACGGCTCCAGTGAGAGCCGCAGCAGCACCTCTTCCAGTTCCTGCGCGGTCGGTGGCTCCTCCAGGTAGCGCCGCACCGTGTACGAAGCGCCTTCCGCGTCCAGCAAGGAGATCGCTGAACGGCACTTGGAACAGGCGGGGTTGATCCAGATCTCCATGCGCGGGTCCTTTCGCTCGGGCCGTGGGGTTCTGCTCGCGGCTGGAGCCTCGTCGCGGAATGTGCGGCGGTGTGCCGCGGGGCCGACTCCGCGGCGGGCGGAGAAGTGATGGCGCAGGGTGTCGGCGCTGCCGAAGCCGGCGCGCGCCGCAACGGCGTCCACGGGCAGGGCGGTGCTCTCCAGAAGCTCCTCGGCCAGGTGGAGCCGCTGGTCGAGGAGCCAGCGGTGCGGGGTCGTTCCGGTCGCTGCCTTGAAACGCCGGGCGAAAGTCCGCGGTGACATGGACGCGCGCGCAGCCAGCATCTCCACGGTCAGCGGCTGGTCGAGATGTTCCTGCATCCAGTCGACCAGGCCCGTCAGGCCGTATTCGGCGCGTGTTCCGGGCACGGGCATCTCGATGAACTGCGCCTGCCCGCCCGAGCGATGGGCCGGTACGACCATGCGGCGGGCCAGAGCGTTGGCGGTGGCCGCTCCGTGCTCCAGACGCACCAGATGCAGGCAGGCGTCGATC
>DATMEI010000438.1:0-2716 GCA_035556995.1 Streptomyces sp. | reverse complement strand
GCCCAGAGCGCCGGACGTCCCGCGGCAGGCAAGACCGGCACCGCGGAGGAGGACAAGGCAGCCTGGTTCGCGGGCTACACCCCCGAACTGGCCACCGTCATCAGCGTGATGGGCCAGAACTCACAGACCGGCGAGCAGAAGCCCCTGTACGGAGCCGCCGGACTGGAGCGCGTCAACGGCGGCGGCTTCCCCGCGGAGATCTGGGGCGACTACACGAAGGCCGCTCTCGAGGGCCAGCCCGTACGCGACTTCGACCTCGAGACGGACGGCGACGCCGACATCCCCAGCGGTCCGCCGAGCGACCCCGGCACGTCCGGCCCGCCGGACGACCCCGGCACGACCGGACCGCCGACCGAGGGCCCGACGACCCCGCCCACCGACCCCGGAACACCCAGCACACCGCCCAGCGAACCCCCCACAGGGCCAGGCACCCCGCCGACCGGCGGCGAAACCGGCGGCGAGACGGGCGGCGAGACGGGTGGTGACGTCACCGGCGGCGACACGGGCGGCGACCCGGGTGGCGGCAACAACGGGGGAGGCTGGCAAGGCGGCAACACAACGGGCGGGCAGGAGGCCGTCGCAGCCCGTACGGAACCGGGAGAAGAGACCGGCTGACCGGGACGGGCGGAGCGAGCGGGGCGAGGCGGCCCGGATACAGCCAACTCACCCCGCACATACGGGTACTACAGATACAGACCCGTCGAATCCTCGGAACCCTGCAGCCGTTCCGCCGCCACCGCGTGCAGATCCCGCTCGCGCATCAGCACATACGCGACGCCGCGGACCTCGACCTCCGCCCGGTCCTCCGGGTCGTAGAGCACACGGTCACGCGGCTCCACCGTACGGACGTTCTGCCCCACCGCCACAACCTCTGCCCACGACAGCCGCCGGCCCACCGCCGCCGTCGCGGGAATCACGATCCCGCCCGAGGAACGCCGCTCGCCCTCCTCGATGTCCGTACGCACCAGCACACGGTCGTGCAGCATGCGGATCGGCAGCTTGTCGTGTTCCGGCATGCTCGCGCCCGCGCCGGCATTCGAACCGGGGGCAGCGTGACCAGTAGGCGTCTTGGAACTCACGACTAGACCGTATATCAGCGCTTCAGCCGCGCCGACGCCGCGCCGAGAGCGCGAACAGCCCGCCCACGAGCGCAACAGCGACGACCGCCACCGGAACGACCCGCTCCAGCCGCGCCGAACCCTTCTCGTCGACGAACTGCGCACGTACGTCCGCGACAGCGCGGTGAGCTGCCACATAGGCGCGGCCGGCGGTCCTGTCCACTGCCGCGGCCGCCTTCGCCTTGGCGTCCCCCGCGATCGTCCTGGGGTGCACGCGTACGGCGATCTCATCAAGCGTCGCCGCGAGTTCGCGCCGCCTGTTGAGGATGTCCGCCTCGATGTCTGCGGGAGTCCTGGCTTCCGACACCGCGCTGCCTCCGTCGCTCATCCGTCGCTCGATTCGTCACTCATCCGGCCAACAACGGCCGGGCCCGCGCCAGTCGGCCGTCGGGGACGGACCGCACGGACATGTAACACGGTTCTGCATTCTCCGTGTGCCGTGTTCCGCGTTCCGCGTTCCCCGATCGAGCCTGACCGAACGGACAGGGCCTGGCGGACAGTCTGTCAGCTCGCCCAGCCCAGTGCCCCGCGGCACCCCCGGTGCGGAGGGCTCCGGCTACGCTCGGGACGGACCACGGACACACGAGGAGCACAGATGAGTGAGCGACTGCAGCCCGGCGACACCGCCCCCGACTTCTCCCTGCCGGACGCGGACGGCAAGCAGGTCTCCCTCGCCGACCGCAAAGGCCGCAAGGTCATCGTCTACTTCTACCCCGCCGCGATGACCCCCGGCTGCACCAAGCAGGCCTGCGACTTCACCGACAACCTCGGCCTTCTTGCCACCGCCGGCTACGACGTCATCGGCGTCTCTCCCGACAAGCCGGAGAAGCTGGCCAAGTTCCGGGACAAGGAGGACCTCAAGGTCACGCTCGTCGGCGACCCGTCGAAGGAGACGCTGGAGGCGTACGGCGCCTTCGGCGAGAAGAAGCTCTACGGCAAGACGGTCACCGGCGTCATCCGCTCGACCGTCATCGTCGGCGAGGACGGGAAAGTGGAGCAGGCGTTCTACAACGTGAAGGCGACAGGGCACGTCGCCAAACTCATCAAGGACCTCGGCCTGGCCCAGGAGGCCTGAACCGCACCGGCCCCGGCACCGTCCGCTCCCCGTTCCGGCGTAACCCTCGCGGCTTCTGTTCGTTGATCTGTGCGAGCCCGCAACGAATGTCCGGGCGGAGCTCGGCGGGGAACGGCGGCACGGGGGCAGGGCGCGGTGGGGGAGAAGTACACGCGGGAGCAGCTGGCGGAGGCCGTCATGGCTTCGGAGACCTTTCCGGAAGTCATGCGCAGGCTCGGCAGGGAATCAACCAAGGGGAGACGGGAGTACCTTCGGAAGCTCCTGAGGCGATGGGACATCGACAGCGGTCACCTGCGGCCCGCGGGCGTACGCCATACAGAACAGAGGTTGCGCGAAGCCGCGGCAGTCTCCCGGAGTGTCGCTGAGGTTGTACGCCGCCTGGGGCTCAGCCCCGTGGGCGGCAACGAGGCACACATCGGGCGCCGGTTGGTTCAACTGGGCATCGATACGAGGCACTTCACTTCCCGGAGCGCACATCGCAACGTGCGCTCGGGCACGCCACTGTTGTCCTTGGGCAAGGTGG
>DATMEI010000437.1:0-2821 GCA_035556995.1 Streptomyces sp. | reverse complement strand
TCTACAACGTGGTCGCCTACCACGTGGACGAGACGTCCAGCCAGGTCGACATGGCGGAGGTCGAGCAGCTCGCCCGTGAGCACCGGCCGCAGATGATCATCGCCGGCTGGTCCGCGTACCCGCGGCAGCTCGACTTCGCCGCCTTCCGCCGTATCGCGGACGAGGTCGGCGCCCTGCTGATGGTCGACATGGCGCACTTCGCCGGCCTGGTCGCCGCCGGGCTGCACCCCTCCCCCGTGCCGTACGCGGACGTCGTGACCACCACCACGCACAAGACCCTCGGCGGCCCCCGCGGCGGTGTGATCCTCTCCAAGCAGGAGTACGCGAAGAAGATCAACAGCGCGGTCTTCCCCGGCCAGCAGGGCGGCCCGCTGGAGCACGTCATCGCGGCGAAGGCAGTCTCCTTCAAGATCGCGGCGTCCGACGAGTTCAAGGAGCGCCAGCAGCGCACCCTGGACGGCGCCCGGCTGCTCGCCGAGCGGCTGCTCAAGCAGGACGCGGTGGACGCGGGCGTCTCGGTGCTCTCCGGCGGTACGGACGTGCATCTCGTCCTCGTCGACCTGCGCAACAGCGAACTCGACGGCCAGCAGGCCGAGGACCGGCTGCACGAGGTCGGCATCACGGTCAACCGCAACGCCGTCCCCAACGACCCCCGGCCGCCCATGGTCACCTCGGGCCTGCGCATCGGTACGCCGGCGCTGGCGACCCGCGGCTTCCAGGAGGAGGATTTCCGTGAGGTCGCCGACATCATCGCCGAGGCGCTGCTGCCCGCCTTCGACGAGGACAAGGCGAAGTCGCTGAGCGCACGTGTCACGGCTCTCGCAGAGAAGCACCCCCTGTACCCGGGTCTGAACAAGTAACAGGTCCGGGTGACTTGGAAGTCACCCTCGCGGCGCCGCGGCGCGGCACCGCAGCCGGAGGGCACGCCGTCGGCGCAACGCCACGGCGCCGCCCTCCGGCCGGTCACCGGAGGCGGCCCCGGGCCACCACCCCGCGGGTCTCCTCACCGCACCGAACTCGCACGGAAAGGAGGCCGCCACCATGGCGATCTCCGTCTTCGACCTCTTCTCGATCGGCATCGGCCCCTCCAGCTCGCACACGGTCGGCCCGATGCGCGCGGCCCGCATGTTCGCCCGCCGTCTCAAGAACGAGGGCGTGCTGGCGCACACCGCGTCCGTACGCGCAGAGCTGTTCGGCTCGCTCGGCGCCACGGGACACGGGCACGGCACGGCCAAGGCCGTACTGCTCGGGCTGGAGGGCGAGTCCCCGCGGACCGTCGATGTGGAGGCCGCCGACGACCGGGTGGCCGCCGTCCGCTCCTCGAAGCGGCTGCGTCTGCTGGCAGCCGACATAGGGGACGCGCACGAGATCGCCTTCGACGAGCAGACCCAGCTGACCCTGCACCGGCGCCGCTCGCTCCCGTACCACGCCAACGGCATGACGCTCTTCGCCTACGACGCCTCCGGCGGTCCGCTGCTGGAGAAGACCTACTACTCCGTGGGCGGGGGCTTCGTCGTCGACGAGACCGTGCTCGGCGAGGGGGATTCGGGTGCCGGCCGCATCAAGCTCGACGACACGGCGCTGCGGCACCCCTTCCGTACGGGCGACGAACTGCTGCAGCTGACCCGCGAGACGGGACTGTCCATCTCGGGTCTGATGCTGGAGAACGAGAAGGCGTGGCGCTCCGAGGAGGAGATCCGCGCCGGGCTGCTGGAGATCTGGGAGGTCATGCAGGCATGCGTGGCCCGCGGCCTGTCCCGCGAGGGCATCCTGCCGGGCGGCCTGAAGGTACGCCGCAGGGCCGCGACGGGCGCCCGTCAGCTGCGTGCCGAAGGCAGCCGGGAGATCCACGCCATGGAGTGGCTGACGCTCTACGCGATGGCGGTGAACGAGGAGAACGCGGCGGGCGGCCGAGTCGTGACCGCCCCGACGAACGGTGCGGCGGGCATCATCCCCGCCGTCCTGCGCTACTACACCGAGTTCGTGCCCGGCGCCGACGAGGACGGCATCGTCCGCTTCCTGCTCGCCGCGGGCGCCATCGGGCTGCTCTTCAAGGAGAACGCGTCCATCTCCGGAGCCGAGGTCGGCTGCCAGGGCGAGGTCGGTTCCGCCTGCTCCATGGCGGCGGGAGGCCTCGCGGAGGTGCTGGGCGGCGGTCCGGAGAAGGTGGAGAACGCCGCGGAGATCGGCATGGAGCACAACCTCGGCCTCACCTGCGACCCCATCGGCGGCCTGGTCCAGATCCCGTGCATCGAACGCAACGGCATGGCCGCGGTGAAGGCGGTCACCGCGGCCCGCATGTCCCTGCGCGGGGACGGGCGGCACCACGTCTCGCTCGACAAGGCCATCAAGACGATGAAGGACACCGGCGCCGACATGAAGGTCAAGTACAAGGAGACGTCCCGGGGCGGTCTCGCGGTCAACGTCATCGAGTGCTGAGGAAACCAGCTCTGACCAGGTGATTCGCGTCTTTCAGCTCTGTCACAGGCTTACCCTTCTGTTACGGGCGACGTCTCTCAGAAGTCCCTGTGACGGAGCTGAAAGTCGCGTGCAGCAGCACGTCGCGAAGCCGAGCAGTTCGCCGCCGCCCAGCCGGCTTTCGCTGCTTTCGCTGCTGCGGTGACCTACTGGCTCGACGCTTCGAGTAGCCGTGCACGGTCCCCCGCGTTGATGGATTGCGGACCGTTCCCGTGATCGGTGAGGTAGGAGGCGGTGACGCTGGTCGCGATCGAGTTGAGCAGCGCGGTACCGAACGCGGCACCCACCTGCTGCACCGTGTTGTACGCCGCGGAGGCGACGCATGACACCGTTCACCAACTTC
>DATMEI010000436.1:0-2620 GCA_035556995.1 Streptomyces sp. | reverse complement strand
AGGCCGTCGACCACATCGAGCAGAAGATGGAAGCCGTCAGGCAGACGGGCGAGACGAAGCAGGTCTGGCTGATCGACGGTACGACAGGCGGCTATCTCGCCCTCGTACTCGGCGCCCTGTTCGTCTTCGGCCTGCTCTACGAGGTGCTGCCCACCAGCCGCTGGGGCCGCACCCTGGGCAAGAAGATGTTCGGGCTCAAGGTGCTGACCATGGAGCAGCAGGAGAGGCCGGGCTTCGGCAGCGCGTTCATGCGCTGGCTCGTCCACGGTGTGCTGTCGGTCGTGGTGATCGGTGTTCTCAACGTCCTGTGGTGCGTCTTCGACCGGCCGTGGCGCCAGTGCTGGCACGACAAGCTGGCAGGCACCTTCGTCTCCAAGGACGCGGGCGAGGTCCGTCTGTAGGTCCCGCTGCAGGTCCCTCTGCGGAGCCCTCCGCGCCCTTCGGCGGTCTGCGGCAGCACGTAACGAGTGCCGGGCGTGCGTCACCCTGATGGCGCACGCCGGATGCGGGGCCGCCCGGCCCGCGTTCCACTCGGCGCATGAGCACGGATCAGCCGGACCACGACCCTTTCCGTAAGCGGGACCAGCCGGAGGACGAGCAGGGGGACCAGCCGGGCGGAGCCGGCGGACCCCCGCCTTCGTACGGCGGCGGCCCTTACGGCAGCCCGCCTCCACCGCCCGGCGGCTCGGGATCAGGAGCCGACCCGTACGGCGGCGGCGGCCCGTACGGCCCGCCCGACAGCGGCCCGTACGCCAGCAATCCGTACGGAGACAGCACCGGCGCGGCCGACCCCCTCGCGGGCATGCCGCCGCTCGCCTCCCGGGGCAAGCGGCTGCTGGCGCGGATCATCGACGCGCTGATCATCGGCATCCCGCTCGGCCTCATCATGTGGCTCGCGCAAGGGGACTGGGAGGGGGACTGGGAGTCGGGAGACAGCGGCGGTACGTACGCCCAGCAAGGCATCTACACGCTCGTCTACCTGATCTACGAGGGCCTCATGCTGACCAACTCCGGTCAGACGATCGGCAAGAAGCTCATGAAGATCCGTGTCGCGCTGCTCTCGGACGGTGCGGTCCCGCGGGGAATGCCCGGCTGGATCCGTACGCTCGTCTACCACGTGCCGCCGCTGGTGCCCTGCGTGGGCTTCGTCTTCTGGCTGGCGAACGTGCTGTTCTGCACCTGGGACAAGCCCTACCGGCAGTGTCTGCACGACAAGGCGGCCAAGACGGTGGTCGTCGCGACCGACTGACCGGTTGACCGACTGACCGGCCGGCCGGCGAGCGGTCGCCGTCGGCGCAACTCGCAGAAGGCGGGCGGCACTTCAGGCATCCCGCCCGGAACCCCTTCGCTGCGCAGGGCCGCAGGCTGCGGGCCTCAGTGCCGCAGGGACGGCTCAGCCACGCGTCGCGCGGACTGTGCAGGACGTCCGGCCGCGGCGGGCGCCGCCGCCTCGTGCCGGGCGTGCACACGGGACCTGGCGGTGACGGCCGGAGTGTGCGCCGGGGCCTGCCGGGCGCCCGAGGCCGTACGTACGCGACGGGCCTTGGAGGTGCCGGGCGCGGTGAGAGCCACCAGCACGCCGAGCACGAGTGCGACCACTGCGATCACCGCTACTCCGGGCCCCGATGGAGCCCGTGAGAGCAAGAGCATGGCGAGGGTCGAGCAGATGACGGTGACCGAACCGTAGGCGAACTGTGCGGGGGTCGGACGCGGCATGGCGTGATCCGTCCTCGGGAGACGTGTCGGGGGTGGGCCGGTCGATCGATCCGGCACAACAGTGCTCTTGTAGAAGACTCTACGACCGGGATGCCCGGACACAGACCACGGTAAGCGTGAGCTGACCCACGTCGGCGTTGCACAGGGGGCGCACAGTCGCACAGCCCCTGTGCGCCGGGCTGAAGCGTCCCAATTGGAGGGCGTACAGGGCTGCTTGCCGGAACCGTTCGATTCTGTGCATCAGGGTCTGTCTTTTCTCTCTCCGCTGCTATGGAATACCTCCTGTCACATCACTCCACAGGGGAGGGCACCGCAGAGGTGAACGGCAGACGGAGATCCAAAAGATCCAGAGCAGCCACGCTGGCGACGGCAGTCGCAGCGATAGGCGCAACCGCACTCATACCCGCGAGTGCGGCTCAGGCCCAGCAGCCCCGGCAGGCCCAGCAGGCATCGCAGTCCGCACATCCGGCACCGCAGTCAGGGCAGGTTCAGCCCGGGACGCCGGGTCAACGCCAGGGCGGGCACAGCGAGGACAACCTCAAGGGCCCGTTCGACGACAAGCAGAACTCGCAGCGCCAGGCGGCCCTTGAGCAGGTGGCACAGGGCGACGCCAAGTTGGTCGAGCGCAACGGCTCCAAGGTGGTCAAGCTCGACAGCGGCAAGTACGTCGAGCTGGAGCGCGAGCAGACCGACAGCATCTTCACCATCCTGATCGAGTTCGGCGACAAGGTCGACGAGGAGTACGGCGGCGAGCCCGGCCCCGTACACAACAAGATCCCCGCGCCGGACCGTGAGAACGACAACTCCACGGCCTGGCAGGCGGATTACAACCGGCAGCACTTCCAGGACCTGTACTTCTCCGAGGACCCCGAGAAGGAGTCCATGAAGAAGTACTACGAGAAGC
>DATMEI010000435.1:0-6428 GCA_035556995.1 Streptomyces sp. | reverse complement strand
ATAATCATGGCGAACGAGGACACGGGGGAAGTGTTGCACAGACCGTCCCAGCGCCCGTAAAGCGTCTCACCATGCGGAAAGGGAGAGGGCGGGGCGTCCGTCCGCTCCGCCCCTCTCCGTCCCTCCTCGTACGTTTCGCGGGCGCTCCGTACGTTCCCGTACGTTCCCGTACGTGCCGCGGCGAGGGCCCCCTCAGGCCAGCGCCCGCATCCAGCCGTGCCGGTCCTCGGCGTGCCCTGTCTGCACCGCGAGCAGCGCCTCACGGAGCTGCATGGTGATCTCCCCGGGCTGCCCGTCGGCGACCTTCCACGCGCCGCGCGCGGACTTCGCCTCGCCGACCGGGGTGATCACGGCCGCCGTGCCGCAGGCGAAGACCTCGGTGATGGAGCCGTCCGCGTTGCCGTCCCGCCACTCGTCGACGGTCAGCCGGCTCTCCTCGGTCCTGTATCCGAGGTCGGCTGCGAGGGTGAGCAGCGAGTCACGGGTGATGCCGGGCAGCAGCGTGCCGGTCAACGCGGGTGTGACGATCCTCGCGTCCGCGCCGGTGCCGTGGACGAAGTAGAGGTTCATGCCGCCCATCTCCTCGATGAAGCGGCGCTCGATCGCGTCCAGCCACACCACCTGGTCGCAGCCCTGCGCGGCGGCCTCGGCCTGCGCGACCAGCGAAGCGGCGTAGTTCCCCGCGCACTTGGCCTCTCCGGTGCCACCGGGCGCGGCCCGCACGTACTCCTCGGAGAGCCACACCGAGACGGGCCGGACGCCGCCGGGGAAGTACGAGCCGGCGGGCGAGGCGATCACCATGAACAGGTACTCGTTGGCCGGTCGGACGCCGAGACCGACCTCCGTGGCGAACATGAAGGGCCGCAGATACAGCGACTCCTCGCCCGTCCCCGGAACCCAGCTCTTGTCCTGCCCCACCAGCAGCTCGCACGCCTCGATGAAGGTCTCCACGGGCAGTTCCGGCATCGCCAGGCGGCGGGCACTGCGCTGGAAGCGCCGGGCGTTGGCGTCGGGCCGGAACGCGGAGACCGAGCCGTCCGGCTGCCGGTACGCCTTCAGGCCTTCGAAGATCGACTGTGCGTAGTGCAGCGTCATGTTCGCCGGGTCCAGCTGCAGCGCCGCGTACGGCTGGAGCTGCGCGTCGTGCCACCCTCGGCCCTCGGTCCACTTGATCGTGACCATGTGGTCCGTGAAATGACGGCCGAAGCCCGGATTGGCCAGCACCGCCTCGCGCTCCGCGTCGGACAGCGGCTGCGAGGAAGGCTTGAGGTCGAAGTCGATTCGAGGCGTGGTCATGGTGAGCGCGTCCTTCACTGTGTGTCGTGGCGGACCGCGCTCCCGTTCGCCCATAGCTGTGGTGCTAGGACGTCCGAGCTTTCCCTGTTGTGCCGGCCCCCACGTTCGATTATCACGCGTGGAGGCCGCAGGGCGGTGTCGGGTGTGCGGCCCATGAATGGATGGTGGCACCCCGACCCCTGCGTAGCCCAGCGGCCGGGTACCGATTACCCGGCCGCAGCCGGGTCAGCCGGTTACTCGTACCGCCAGGGCGTCGCCGGTCTCATCCGTCGTACGGGCGTCGCCACGCTCGGCCAGATCGGCCGTGACGGCGTCCTCGATACGGGCGGCCTCCGCCGCCAGCCCCAGGTGCCGCAGCATCAGGGCGACCGAGAGCACGGTGGCGGTCGGGTCTGCCTTGCCGGTGCCCGCGATGTCGGGTGCGGAGCCGTGCACCGGCTCGAACATGGACGGGAACTCGCCGGTCGGGTTGATGTTCCCGGAGGCGGCGAGGCCGATGCCACCGCTGACGGCGGCGGCGAGGTCGGTGATGATGTCGCCGAAGAGGTTGTCGGTGACGATCACATCGAAGCGCGCCGGGTCGTTGACGAGGAAGATCGTCGCAGCGTCGACGTGCAGATAGTCGGTGGTGACCTCGGGGTACTCCTCGCCGACCTTGTCGAAGGTGTTCTTCCACAGGTGGCCGGCGTGCACCAGGACGTTGTTCTTGTGCACCAGGGTGAGCTTCTTGCGGGGACGCGCCTTCGCCCGCTCGTAGGCGTCCCGTACGACGCGCTCGACGCCGTAAGCCGTGTTCACACTGACCTCGTTGGCGACCTCGGCGGGGGTGCCGGTGCGGATGCTGCCGCCGTTGCCGACGTACGGGCCCTCGGTGCCCTCGCGGACGACGACGAAGTCGATGTCCGGACGGCCTGCGAGAGGTGTCTCCGTGTTTGGGAAGAGCTTCGAGGGGCGCAGGTTGACGAAGTGGTCGAAGGCGAACCGCAGTTTGAGCAGCAGCCCGCGCTCCAGCACCCCGGAGGGCACGCCCGGGTCGCCGATGGCGCCGAGCAGGATCGCGTCGTGCTGCTTGAGCTGCTCCAGCTCCGCGTCCGGGAGGGTCTCGCCCGTGGCGTGCCAGCGCTTGGCGCCCAAGTCGTACTGCTTGGTCTCCAGCTTCACGTCCTGGGGAAGTACGGCGGTGAGGACCTTCAGGCCCTGGACCACGACTTCCTGGCCGATTCCGTCACCGGGGATCACTGCGAGGCTGATGGTGCGAGACATGGCAGCGACCCTAACGTCTTGTCCCAGGGGATGACACGACCTGTCCACATCACGGACGCGGGTCGGCCGAGGCCCGTTTGCCCGGCCATGTGTTGACCTTGACGCGACGTCAAGGTCTTGACTGTGGGTATGCGAATCGGAGAACTCGCCGCACTGCTGGGGGTGTCGACCCGGACGGTGCGTCACTACCACCACCAGGGCGTACTGCCCGAACCGTCCCGTCGTGCCAACGGCTACCGCGAGTACGGCATGCGCGACGCCATTTCCCTGGCACGCGTCCGCCGCCTTGTCGAGCTCGGGCTGAGTCTCGATGAGGTGCGTGACGTCGTCGCCGACGACCGGGACAGGCAGCTGTCCGAGATCCTTCTGGAGATCGACGCCGACCTGGCACAGCAGGAGCAGGACATCCGCGTCCGGCGGTCCCGGCTCGCCGGACTGCTCGAGCAGGCCGGGGCCGGGACGCTGGGGCCGGACGACACGGCCTCACCCGAACTGGTGGCCTTCCTGCGGCGGGTGGAGATCCCGTCGTCGAAGTCGGCGGCATGGGACCGCGACCTGCCGATGCTGATCGACACCATGGCGACCCCGTCCGACCGGGAACGCGCCGCCGCGATGTACGCGCCCCTCGCCTCCGATCCCGCTTCGGTCGCACACAGCCGCGACTTCTACCGCCGGCTCGACGAACTGACGGAAGCGGAGCCGGACGACCCCCGGGTGACTCCCCTGGCCACGGCACTCGCCGAGTACGCCGCGGAGCACATGCTGGCGGAGCCCACGCCCGATACGGCCGGGTGGAGACCCGAGATGATCGAACCCCTCATTGCCGACCTCGCCCCCGCTCAGGCCGAGGTCGTGCGGCAGACAGTGCGGCTCATCGCTGATCGAGCCCATTGACGAGGGCCGGCGAGCCGTCGCCGCCACGGCCCCCGGATGCGCTCACCACCAGGACGACGGCCCCGCCGCACAACCGGGCCGGCCGGTCATGAGACGCCGCCCGGCAACACCACCGACCGAAGGGCACCACCATGACGACCACGAGACCGACCCTGCCGTTCAGCCGGCCCGAGCCCCTCGATCCCCCGCCGGACTACGCACGGCTGCGCGACAGCACACCCGTCGCCCCGGTGCTCGCTCCCGACGGACAGCCGGCATGGCTGGTCACCTCCTACGACGCCGTCGCGACGGTTCTGGCAGACCCCCGGTTCGGACTGGCGCCGCCCGGCGACACGTCCCCGGGGAACGACACCCTCTTCCAGGACGGCGAGGCACACATCCGCCTCCGTCGCCTGGTGTCGAAAGCCTTCACCCCCCGGAGCATCGCCGCACTGCGCCCGCGCATCGAGCAGCTGGCCGCCGGCCACGTCGCGGCCCTCGCCGACGCCGGTCCGCCCGCCGACCTCGTCACGGGACTCGCCGCCCCACTGTCGATCACGGTGATCAGCGATCTGCTCGGCGTGACGATCGAGGAGCGTGAGCACTTCCGCGGCCTTGCCGACGCCGTCGGCGCCGTCGACTTCGTACACGGCGGAGAAGAGGAGCTGGCCGCGGCGGCACAGGCATGGGGCGCCCTCGGTGGCTACGCGTCCGGGCTGGTCGCCGCCAAGCGGGAAGAACCCGGAGACGACCTGCTCAGCGCCCTGATCGCTGTACGTGATTCCGACGACGGGCGCCTCAGCGACGACGAGCTCATCGGCATGGCCACCACCGTCGTCGCGGCGGGCTACTTGACGGCTTGCAACGCCGTCTCCGTCGGCACGCTCCGGCTCCTCACCGAAGGGCGACTGGCCGAACTGGCATCGGCCGGCTCCGACCAGGTCGACGCGACCGTGGAGGAGGTCCTGCGCATGCAGGCAGGTCTGACAGGTGAACCCTTCCCCCGGTACGCCCACGAAGATCTCGAGCTGGGCGGTGTACCGGTCCGGGCCGGCGACGTGGTCCTCGTCCGTCTCGAAGGCGCCAGCCGCGACCCCGCGCACTTCACGAACCCCGACCGGTTCATACCCGGGCGACGGTCCAGCCCGCCCCTGACGTTCGGTAACGGGCCGCACTACTGTCTCGGCGCGGCCCTGGCCCGTATCGAGGTCGGCTCCGTACTGCGCGCACTGGCCAGGCAGTTGCCCGGGCTACGGCTTCAGGGACCGGTCGACGACATCCCGTGGACCCGGGACAGCGTCGACAACGGACCCACCGCGCTCGACGTCAGTTGGTGAAGGGCGAAGAGTGAAGGCGCGCTGTGCAGGCAGGCGGGCGGGCCGGCGGTCCGGGGACGCCGGTCCGCCTGCGTGCACGTGAGGCTCAGTGGCCCGTGGCTCCGCCGTTGTCACGGCGGTCGAGGGCGCGCTGGAGGGCGGCAGCGGCGTTCTTGCGGTCGGCGTCACGGTTCGTACGGGCGGCGTGACGGACGCGGCGGCGGGCAGTCTCATCCATGGTCAGCAACTCCTTCTGCACACGGCTCAAAGAAGGGTGGGGGCAAGCGCCGGAAGGGGCGGGGGCGAGCGGTGCGGCAGGGATCACCTGCGCGTGTGCACCGTGCCTCATCCGCCGTTCGCTGGATGAGCGAGACGTTCGGCTCCCTACAAAGGTAGGACCCGGCAGCCGTAATGTCTCGCCAAATAGTTGGCCTTCCTACTATCTGAGACGAACACCACTCGGTTCAGGCCACGAACGTCCACTACAGGCCGGTGAGAAGCGCCGGCAGCTCGCCGAGGCCCGTGATCCGGCGCACGGCGGCGCCTGCCGGGACCGGGGCGGACGCGCCCGAGCCCTGGCCCGTCCCCTCACGGTCGAGCCAGATGCCGTGGAGGCCTGCCTCGTCCGCCGCGCGGGCGTCGATGTCGTGCCTGTCTCCGACGTAGGCGACCTCCCCCGGAGGCAGCCCCAGCGCCGCGCAGCCGGCGCGGAACGCCTCGGGTGCGGGCTTGGCATGGCCGAGTTCGTCTGCGCAGAGGAGCACCTCCAGCCGGTCGCGGATGCCGAGGCGGCGCAGCTTGCGCTCCTGGTTGGCGACGGAGGAGTTGGACAGCGCGCCCTGCCGGTAGTGCGGAGTGAGCGCCTCGAGGGCGGGGAGGGCATCCGGGAAGAGGGTCCAGGCCTGCTCGTACAGGGCGACGTAGCGCCCGAACCAGGCATCCGCCTCGGCGTCCGAGAGGGGCGTACCGAGGAATCCGCGCGCCCGCTCCCTCCGGTGCTCGAGGAAGCCGAGCTCACCGCTGAGGAAGCGGGCGAACTGCTCCTCCATCACCTCACGCCAGCGTGCGAGGGCGACTTCCGTCGAGGCGTAGCGCGGGAGCAGCCGCTCCGCCTCGATGTGCTGCAGGGCGCCTCTGCGGTCGGAGCCGGTGTAGTCGAAGAGGGTGTCGTCGACATCCCTCCCCCTGGACTCCGTCCGGGAGGTGCCCCCAGACGGCACGGATCGGCATGTACGGGACGTTAGCAGGGAGTTGAGGGGCGATCGGCTGGTGAGCCGCCGTCCCGCAGCCCGTTGCGTACGCCGCGGCCCGGCTCCCCCGCCTGGAGGGTGCCGGGCCGCGGTGCTGCTGCCGCCGGTCGTGGACGGACGCGGGGGTCAGCCCATGTGCGGATAGCGGTAGTCGGTCGGCGCGACCTGGGTCTCCTTGATGGCGCGCGGAGACATCCACCGCAGCAGGTTGAACTTCGAGCCCGCCTTGTCGTTGGTGCCCGAGGCGCGGGCGCCGCCGAAGGGCTGCTGGCCGACGATGGACCCGGTGGGCCGGTCGTTGAGGTAGAAGTTGCCCGCGGCGAAGCGGAGCTTCTCACTCGCCTCCGCCAGCACCGCCCGGTCACGGGCGAGTACGGCGCCGGTCAGGGCGTACGCCGAGACGGACTCCATCTGCTCCAGCATCGTCTCC
>DATMEI010000434.1:0-2723 GCA_035556995.1 Streptomyces sp. | reverse complement strand
TGTGCCAGCACAAGGGAGTTGCCGTCGGGGTCGGTGACGGAGGTGAGGCGGAAGCGGCCTGACGGTACGTCCGTGGGGTCAGCGACGGCCAGGCCCCGTTCGGCGATCTGTGCCGCGCAGGCGTCGACGTCCTCGACGGCGAGGGTGAGCTGAGTGTTCCCCGCGTGGCCGGCGGCATGGATCAGCTGGATCGCACCGCCGGTGGCGAGCTGCCACTCCGAGCATCCCTCCATGGGCTTGCGGTCGGCGGGGCGGCCGAGGAAGCGCGCGTACCAGTCGCTGGATGCCTCGAAGTCGGCAGCGGGTACCACGGCGAGGACGTTGACGATTCCGTTCATGGGGCGGGCCTTCCGGGCGGGTTCGGTGACACTTCCGCGATGGAGACCGGTCCCGGGCCGGCGACTCATCGGTGCACGCCGGACGCCCCCCGTACGCGCGTACGTACGCCGTCGGGGAGTGCGTGACGCGTCAGCCCCACAGGGCGCACGGCACGCGCGGCGCGTACGGCGCGGACCCCGGAGAGTCCGCTTCGCCGGGCGCGGACGTCTCGTCCGCCAGGAGCTGCTTCACCTCGCGGTGTGCCGAAGTGACGATCTGCCGCAGATGACCGGCGGCTTCGGCGGGCAGCCCGGCTGCGACGGCAGAGGCGACCTGGACGTGCAGGGCTACGGCGTTCATGTCCACGTGGGCAGGCATCAGTTCCAGATCCCCACGGGAGACGAGGAGTTCCTCGGTGACGTCCGCCAGCTGTCCGAACATGCCGTTGCCGGAGGCCACGAGCAGCACGCGGTGGAAAGCTGCGTCGGCGGCGATGAACGCCCGTATGCGGCCGTCCCCTGCGGCGGCCGTCATCGATTCGGCGTGCTGCGTCAGTTCCCTGCGCGCCCCGGGCGGGGCGGAGGCCGCCGCGAGGAAGGCGGCGTACGGTTCGACAGCTGTGCGCAGTTCGGCCAGTTCCCGCAGCTGCGATTCTCTGTGCGGGGATGCCAGCCGCCAGCGGATGACGTGCGGGTCGTAGAGGTTCCAGGCCTTCATCGGCAGCACGGTGATGCCGACCCGGGGACGGCTGGTGACGACGTGCTTCGACTCCAGTACGCGCACGGCCTCGCGGGCCACGGTCCGTGAGACGCCGTAGCGGGCCTGCACGTCCTCGAGGCGCAGCACTTCACCCGCGGCGGCGTCGCCGGCCGCGAGAGACTCACCGATCCGGTCGACCACCTGCCCGTGCAGTCCCTGCAGTTCCATGGTGTTCCGTTCCCCGTCTTCCCCCGTCCCGCCCCTGCGCCGGGCCGCGCACCAGGTGCTGCCCCCGCTGGTGCTGCCCCATGTCCCCGGCGGCCGTCAGGGAGTGGCCCTGGCCAGCCCGTCCAGCAGCCGGCTCACGCGCTCGCTCGCCTCGGCCGCACCCCCCGAGGTGAGCGCCGAACCCATGCCGCAGGCGACGGCTCCCGCCGCGATCCACTCCGGTGCGCTTTCGATTGTCACACCTCCGGTGGCTACGGCGGGGAGTTGCGGGAGCGCTGCCCGCACGTCCCGGAGCCAGGAGGGACCGGCTCCGGACGCGGGGAAGATCTTGACCGCGTCTGCGCCTTCCTCCAGCGCCCGCACGATCTCGGTGGGCGTGCAGGCGCCGGGGATGACCGGCACTCCGTAACGGTGACCTGTGCGAACCACCTGCGGATGCAGGCTCGGTGAGACCAGGAAGCTCGCTCCGGCACGCACGGCGGCGCCGGCGGCGGCCTCGTCGAGAACAGTGCCGGCGCCGACGACGGCACCGGGCCGGGTTTCGCGCAGTCTGGTCACGGCGCTCAGCGCATCCGGTGTGGTCAGCGCGACCTCGACGGTGCCGAGTCCCGCGTCCACGACGGCTTCCCCGGCTTCGACGGCCTCGTGCGGTGTGCTGCTGCGGACGATGCCGAGGACGCGCTGCGCGGTCACGGCGCGCATGATCTCCCATCGGTACACGGTCGCGTCCTCCTCCGGTGCGTTCACGATCGCGGGCCTGCGAAGCCGTGGGTGTGCGGCGGGCCTACGCGGCGCCGTCACGAAGTCATGCCGCCTGGCCAGCTCAATGGTGCTATCAAATCACGTCAGGCTCCGGCCTCATCCGGCAGGAGTTCAACGAGGAGAGCCGCATGGAGAGCAAGGTGATGAAAGCGGCGACGTGGCCGCCGACGCCGTCTCTCAGGACGAACTGATCCTGCCCAACGCCGCGTTGACCTCGGGTGATGAGCGAGGCGGGAGGGGCACCGCCTCAGCGGCACCGCATCAGGGACACCGTCTCAGGCGGCGTCCAGCACCGCCCGGACGGTCTTGCCTCCGCCGGGGGCGACGCTGACGTTCAGATGACGCGTGAGGCACCGGACGAGCGTGATACCCCGGCCGCCTTCGCCGTCCGGGCCGGGCGGCCGGGCCCTGGGCATCCGGCTGCCCTCGTCACTGACCTCCACGGTGACCTGCCCGTCGCCACTGCTCAGCCGGAGCCGGCAGCGTCCACGGCCGTGCCGGGTGGCGTTGGTGACCAGCTCCGAGACGACGAGGTTCGCCTCGTCCACATGCCGGGCCGCCTCGGGCGGCGTACGGGAACCGTTCAGGAAACCCGTGGTCAGCCGCCGCGCCCAGCGGGCGGAGACGGCCTTCCGCGGCAGTGTGTACTCGACGCGTGCGGTGCGCCGCGCCGGGCGCCTCCTCGCGCGCATGACGTTCACTCCCCTCCATGCCGG
>DATMEI010000433.1:0-8677 GCA_035556995.1 Streptomyces sp. | reverse complement strand
CCGCCGGGCCGCTGCCCGGCACGACCGGAGCCACCCGCACGACCGGGACCACCGGCACCACCGGCACCACCGGCACCACCGGCACCACCGGGACCACCGGCACCACTGGCACGACCGGCCCGAGCGGCCCTGATGAAGGAGTTGCAGGCATGAGCGTGAGCGCAGCCACCGCCTGGTACGCGGCGGAGGAAGCCGCAGACACGGCCGACCGGGGCCCGGAGGACTTCACCCTCGACCCCGTCGAATCCGCCATAGCCGACATCGCCCTCGGCCGCCCCGTCGTCGTCGTCGACGACGAGAGCCGTGAGAACGAGGGCGACCTCATCGTCGCGGCCGAACGGATCACCCCCGAGGTCGTCGCGTTCATGATGAGCGAGTGCAGGGGCCTGATCTGCACCCCCATGGAATCCGCCGACCTCGACAGGCTCGACCTGCCCCAGATGGTCGAGCGGAACTCCGAGGCGATGGGCACCGCCTTCACCGTCTCCGTGGACGCCGCCGCACGTCACGGCGTCACCACCGGCATCTCCGCCGCCGACCGCGCCGCCACGATCCGGCTGCTCGCCGACGCACAGGCCTCGGCCGACGACTTCGTACGCCCCGGGCACGCCTTCCCGCTGCGCGCCAAGCCCGGCGGCGTCCTGGCGCGGGCCGGGCACACCGAGGCCGGAGTCGACCTGGCCCGCCTCGCCGGGCTGCGTCCCGCCGCCGCCATCGTCGAGATCGCGGGGGAGGACGGCACCATGCTGCGGCTGCCGGAGCTGATCCCGTTCGCCCGCAAGCACGGCCTTGCGATCATCTCCATCGAGGACCTCATCGCCTACCGCAGGACTTCCGAGCCCACCGTCCGCCGCGAGGCCACGACCCGGCTGCCCACCCGCTACGGCGAGTTCAACGCGTACGGCTACCGCTCCACCCTCGACGGCGTCGAGCACATCGCCCTGGTCGCGGGCGACCTCACCGAGGCGGACGGCGAGGACGTCCTGGTGCGTGTGCACTCGGAGTGCCTGACGGGTGACGTCTTCGGATCGCTGCGCTGCGACTGCGGCACGCAACTGCAGGAGTCCCTGGAGCGGGTGCAGGCCGAGGGCCGCGGAGTGGTCGTCTACCTGCGCGGGCACGAAGGACGCGGCATCGGGCTGCTCTCCAAGCTGCGCGCGTACGAACTGCAGGAGCGTGGCCGCGACACCCTCGACGCCAACCTCGAACTGGGGCTGCCCGCCGATGCGCGGGACTACGCCGCCGCCGCCCAGATGCTCGACGACCTCGGCGTACGCTCCCTGCGACTGCTGACGAACAACCCGGACAAGTCCGAGGCGCTCACGCGGCACGGGCTGCGCGTCGACAAGCGTGAGCCCATGCCCGTACATGCAGGCGAGCACAACCTCCACTACCTGCGCACCAAGCGCGACCGCATGGGCCACGACCTGCCGTGGCTCGAGGTGGAACAGGCTTCCCCCTGCAGCAACCAGTGAAGTGACCCACCGCGCGAGCGGCAGGCCCGACCACACGAGAACTGCGCACAATTCAGACAAGACTGAACAATTCACGCAAGGAGCAATGTGAGCGGCAAGGGCGCCCCCGAACTGTCCGTCAAGAACTGCGGCGATCTTCGCGTGGCAGTGATCGCGGCACAGTGGCACGAGAAGGTCATGGACGGCCTCGTGGACGGCTCGCTGCGCGCCCTGCGCGAGCTGGGCATCGACGAGCCCACGCTGCTGCGCGTCCCGGGCAGCTTCGAACTGCCCGTCGTCGCCAAGGTCCTCGCGGAGCGCGGTTACGACGCGATCGTCGCGCTCGGAGTCGTCATCCGCGGCGGCACCCCGCACTTCGACTACGTCTGCCAGGGCGTCACGCAGGGGCTGACCCAGGTCTCCGTGGACTGCGGCGTCCCGATCGGCTTCGGGTTGCTGACCTGCGACACCGAGGAGCAGGCGCTGGACCGGGCCGGGCTCGAGGGCTCCTCCGAGGACAAGGGCCACGAGGCCGTCACCGCCGCCGTGGCGACCGCCGCCGTCCTGCGGACCGTCGCCGAACCCTGGCGCTGACAGCCGCAGGGCCTGCACGTAGAGTTGAGAGCACCATGGCGAACAAGACATTCGAGGAGCTCTTCGCCGAGCTCCAGCACAAGGCCGCCACCGGCGACCCCATCACTTCCCGTACCGCGGAACTGGCCGCCCAGGGCGTGCACTCCATCGGCAAGAAGATCGTCGAAGAGGCCGCCGAGGTGTGGATGGCCGCCGAGTACGAGGGGGACGAGCGCACCGCCGAGGAGATCTCGCAGCTGCTCTACCACCTCCAGGTGATGATGATCGCCCGCGGCGTCTCCCTCGAGGACGTATACGCTCACCTCTGAGGTCCGCGCGCCGCGCACACGGCGGGCACCGCCGGCGCCCTCCCACCGCTCCGCTCCTCGCTCTCACCACGTCACCCGACGCACCCACACAAAGGAAGCCCGCACCATGCTGCGCATCGCCGTCCCCAACAAGGGTTCACTGTCCGAGCCTGCGTCGGAGATGCTCCATGAGGCGGGCTACCGGCAGCGCAAGGACCGCCGCGAACTGGTGCTCGTCGACAGTGAGAACGAGGTCGAGTTCTTCTTCCTGCGGCCCCGCGACATCGCCGTCTACGTCGGCTCCGGCAAGCTCGACATCGGCATCACCGGCCGGGACCTGCTGCTGGACTCCGGAGCGCGGGCCGAGGAGATCCTCCAACTCGGCTTCGCAGGCTCCACGTTCCGCTATGCCACGCGTCCCGGCACGGCCAAGTCCGTGGACGACTTCGGCGGCATGACGGTGGCCACGTCCTTCTCCGGGCTGGTCACCAAGCACCTCGCCGATCACGGGGTGGACGCATCGGTCGTGCACCTCGACGGAGCCGTCGAGACCGCCATCCAGCTCGGTGTCGCCGAAGTCATCGCCGACGTCGTGGAGACCGGAACGACCTTGCGGAACGCGGGACTTGAGATCATCAGCGAGCCGATCCTGCGCTCCGAAGCCGTCGTCGTACGAGGTCTCGACGCGCCGGAGGAGGACGCCAAGGTCCGCCAGTTCCTCCGCCGTATGCAGGGCGTCCTCGTCGCCCGTCGCTACGTGATGATGGATTACGACATCCGCGCCGAGCACCTGGAATCGGCTGTCGCCCTCACCCCCGGTCTGGAGTCGCCCACCGTCTCCCCGCTGCACGACCAGGGCTGGGTCGCTGTGCGCTCCATGGTCCGTACGAAGGAAGCGCAGCGCATCATGGACGATCTCTACGAGCTGGGCGCCCGCGCCATCCTCACCACCGGCATCCACGCATGCCGTCTGTAGGGCGTGCGCCCCGGGCCAGGAGCTGCGCAGATGACTGAACCGCCCGCACTTCCCGTCGCGTTCCGCCCGACGCGCACCCGCATCGTCCTCGTCACCGTCGGCGTCGCGGTCTTCGCCGTGCTCACAGTGATCGCGCTCATGCTGCCGACGACGGCCCCGGGGCAGCGGGTCAGCTTCATCGTGACCGGGCTGCTCTTCCTCGGCGGGCTCATTCTCCTGTCGCGCCCGCACGTCATCGCTGACGAAAGCGGGGTCACGGTCGTCAACCTGACCACCAGACGCCACCTCGAATGGGCGGAAGTGCTGGGCGTCCACCTCCGGGTCGGCGACCCGTGGGTCTCACTCGACCTCGCCGACGGCACCAGTCTTCCCGTCATGGGCATCCAGCCCGGAATCGCCAAGGAAGCGGCCATCGCCGACGCCGCAGCCCTGCGAGCACTGGCGGAGAAGCACGGAAGCGGAGACACGGTGCGCTGACCCGCACGCCGCCACGCCCGTTGTCCGCCCTTTGCGGAACCAAGTCATCCGCCCGACGCCTCTGCCGCGGGCCCCACTGAGTTGATTACTCTGGTCGGGGTGGCGGTCCGAGCCGCAACCCCCCACCCTGGCCCGCTACCCGAGGAGTGACCACCGTCAGCAATGGACGGATCGTCCTGTAGTACCTGCGCTGTGCCTCCCCGCCTGCTCGGGGGAGCCACAGCATGACCCTCTCGCTCGTACTGCTCGCCGCGGCCTTCGTGCTGATCCTGGCCAACGGCTTCTTCGTCGCAGCCGAGTTCGGACTCGTCACCGTCGAGCGGCCAGAGGCCGAACGGGCCGCCGCCGAGGGAGACCGCAGGGCCCGCGCCGTGACCGCCGCGCTGCGTGAGTTGTCCTTCCAGCTCTCCGGAACCCAGCTGGGCATCACCCTCACCTCGCTGGTGGTCGGCATGCTCTGCGAACCGGCTCTCGCCCGGCTGATGGGCCCGCCACTGGCGTCCACCGGCCTGCCCGAAGGCGTGGTCTCCGGCATAGCCGTCATGATCGGCATGCTCCTCGCATCAGCGCTGCAGATGGTCATCGGCGAACTCGTGCCCAAGAACTGGGCGGTTTCCCGGCCGCTGGAGGTCGCGCGCTTCGTCGCACGCCCGCAGCGGCTCTTCTCCGCCGCCTTCCGGCCGCTGATCACCCTGCTCAACGCCATCGCCAACCGCATCGTGCGCGCCTTCGGCGTGCAGCCCACCGAAGAGCTGGCCTCCGCCCGTACACCTGGCGAACTGGTCTCCCTCGCCCGGCACTCCGCACGTGCCGGCGCCATCGAGCAGGACACCGCCGACCTGTTCGTACGCACCCTCTCCCTGGCGGGGCTGACCGCCCAGCATGTGATGACCCCCCGCGTGAGGGTCTGCGCGCTGCAGACCGGCGCGACCGCCGAGGACGTCCTCAACCTCACCCGCGCCACCGGCCTCTCCCGCTTCCCCGTCTACAGCGAACGGCTGGATGAGATCACCGGCACCGCGCACCTCAAGGACGCTCTCGCCGTCCCCGCACACGAGCGGCTGCGCACCCCCGTCACCCACATCACCGCACCCGTGCTGCTCGTCCCCGAGTCCCTGCCCGTGCAGCCGCTGCTGGAGAGGCTGCGCAGGGAGGCGCCCATCGCCGTCGTCGTCGACGAGTACGGCGGCACCGCGGGCGTGGTCACCCTCGAGGACATCGTCGAGGAACTGGTCGGCGAAGTGCGCGACGAGCACGACGGCGACGACGTTCCCGTGCTCGCTCCCGCCGCACCCGACCAGGAGGGCCGCCCCGCATGGGAGGCCGACGGAGGCTGCCGCGTGGACGTGCTGCGCCGCATCGGACTCGAGGCACCGGAGGGGCCGTACGAGACCGTCGCCGGCCTCGTCGCCGACCGGCTCGGACGCATCCCCGCTCCCGGCGACATCGCCGTACTGACCGGCGGTGCGCACACCCCCGGCTGGCAGCTCCGCGTGCGGCACGTCGCCCACCACCGCGCCGAACGCGTTCGCATCGTGCGGGTGGAGCACGGCGCCCGCACGGCGGAGCAGAGCGGGAGGCCCCGTCCGGCGCAGCCGGGAGGACCTCCATCGGCTGACCGGCACGTACGGGCACAGCCGGCCGAGAGGAGCCTGAGTTGAGCGCCCTCCAACTTCTCTTCGCCGCCGTGCTGGTGCTCGGCAACGGCTTCTTCGTGGGTGCCGAGTTCGCGCTCGTCTCCGTGCGCCGCAGCCAGATCGAACCGCTGGCCGCCGCCGGGTCCGTCCGCGCCCGCAAGGTACTGACCGGCCTGGAGAACCTGCCGCAGATGATGGCCGCCGCTCAATTCGGCATCACCGTCTGCTCGTTGACGCTCGGCGCGGTCGCCGAACCCACGATCGCCCATCTGCTGGAGCCCGTCTTCCACGTGGCGCGGCTGCCCGAGGCGCTCATCCATCCGGCCGGGTATGTCATCGCGCTCGCCGTCGTCGTCTCCTGCCACCTCGTCATCGGCGAAATGGTGCCGAAGAACCTGGCGATGGCCGCCCCGGAGCGCACCGCGCTGTGGCTGAGCCCCACCCTGGTGGCCTTCGCCCGGCTGTGCCGGCCGGTGACCGCCGCCCTCGGCAGCTGCTCCACGTGGATCCTGAGGCTCTTCCGCGTCGAACCCAGGGACGAGGTCGAGGCCGTCTTCACCCCCGAGCAGCTCACCGACCTCCTCGCCGACTCCCGGCAGGCGGGGCTGCTGGACCACGAGGAACACGAACGCCTCTCCGACGCCCTCGAACTGGGCTCCCGCCCCGTGACGGACGTGCTGCTCGCCAGTACGTCCCTGGTGACCGTCAGGCCCGACGTCACCCCGAGGGAGGTCGAGGAACTCACCGTGCGGACGGGCTACTCACGCTTCCCCATCTGCGCGCCCGACGGCGCCTTCATGGGCTATCTGCATGTGAAGGACGTCCTCGACCTGACCGAGCACGACCGTGCCGTACCGCAGCACCTGTGGCGCGCGATGGCCACGCTGCGCGCCGAACTCCCGCTGGACGACGCCCTCGCCGCCATGCGCGGCGCCGCATCGCACCTGGCCGCCGTCGCCGACGCGTCGGGACGGGTACTGGGCCTGGCCGCGCTGGAGGACGTACTGGAGATGCTCGTCGGCGAGGTGCACGACCCGGCGCACGAGTCGGGCGGTGCGCCGCCGAAGCAGCGGACGTCCGGGCCCGCCGTGCCGGGGGAGAGCACGGCGAACTCCCGGGCGAAGAAGGGGGCTTCGGACGAACAGCCCGTCAGCCCAGCGGAGGCGGCGGGTCAGCGCGCGGACCGTCAGGACCCCGCCCGGACAGCACCTCACCGTACGCCTGCATGAGATCCGGCAGCCGCAGCGTCGACAGATCGTCGCGGGTCGGGGTGCCCGGATAGCCGGTGAGCCGAAGATCGCGGTACGCGCAGCTCTTCTCGTAAAGGGTGCGCAGGAAGCGGCCGTTGCCCAGCTCGTCGACCCAGCCCTGGTCGACGACGTGGCCGCTGATGCTGCGCATCTCCTCCAGGCTCTCCCCGTCCCACACGTCGCCGTTCTCGGCGGCCAGCACCTCGCCGATCGCGGTCAGCTCCAGCGGGCGGTAACTGGGGAAGTCGACGCGCGTCGTGAAGCGGGAAGAGAGCCCCGGGTTGGCCGCCAGCAGCCGGTCCATGCCTTCCCGGTAGCCGGCAAGAATGACCACCAGCTGGTCGCGGTTGTCCTCCGCACGCTTCAGCAGCACCTGCAACGCCTCGTCGCCGTACGCGTCGCCCTTGCTGTAACCGGAGTTGGCCAGTGCGTACGCCTCGTCGACGAACAGCACACCGCCCAGTGCCGAGTCGATCAGCTCGTTGGCCTTCACCGCCGTCTGACCGAGGAACTCCCCGACGAGATCGGCCCGTTGGGCCTCCACCAGATGGTCGCCGCCGAGCAGTCCCAGCGCGTAGAACGCGCGGCCAAGGATGCGTGCAACCGTCGTCTTGCCCGTACCCGAAGGCCCGGAGAAGACGAAGTGCCGTTTCGGCGGCTGCACCGGCAGGCCCTGCGCGGCACGCAGCCGCGCCATGTGAAGCTGCGCCGAGAGCGCCCGCACCTGGCGTTTGACCGGTTCAAGGCCGACCATCCGCTCCAGCTCGTCCAGCGCCTGCGCCAGCAGCACCGGGTCGGAGGGGCCCGAGAGCACCCGGTCCGCGGCGGTGCCGGCCGTATGGGGCGCTGTCCGCGCCCGTACGGCGTCGGAGTCCACCCTTACCGGTTCGGCGGGGTCGCCGGAGTCCTCCAGGCGCAGCGCGTCGGCGCCGGGGTCCACATCGGGGTCGGCGCTCTCCGCCGGGTCGGGGGCGTCGAATCCGCCGGGGGCCGACGCGGAGCCGGGGACGGACTCGCCGCCGGGCGGCTCACCGGTGTCCACCCCTCCTTCGGGCCCGCCGGACGAACCGTCCAGTCCCTCCAGGCTGTCCAGCCCGCTGCGGCCGACCGGGCCAGTGCCAGTGCCGCCCGTGCCCGTACCGGCAAGGGTGATCATGGTGGCCAGATCGCCGGAGTCGCCCAGGCCGTCGCTCTCGGCGATGGTCGTCAGTCTTGCCGCCGTGTCCATGAACGCCGGGTCGATACGGTGCACCGCGCGGTAGAGCGGCAGGGCCGCCGCGCTGCGTCCCGTGCCCTCGCGGGCGCGCGCCAGCCAGTACCGCAGCTCCTTGCGCTGCGGCTGTTCGCTGCGGCAGCGCATCAGGGCGGAGGCGAGCAGCGGTTCCGCCTGCCCGTACATCTCCAGACGCACTCGCGCCATGCCCGCGAACAGCCCTGCCTCTATGCCCAGCAGAGGGTCCTCGACGAGCGGTTCGGTGTGGGCGACGAGACGTTCCCAGTCCTTGGCCAGATAGGCGCGGCAGGCGTGCAGGAAGCGCACCTGGGAGTCGGCCTCCACGGGCGGGCAGTCGGCCAGTGCCCGGTCCAGCTCCGCGACGTGCCGCCCGTCCAGCCAGTGCGAGGCGTGCGCGAGCAGCAGATCGCGGTCGCTCTCCAGCACGGGCTGCACCCACCAGCCCAGCCAGTACCAGGAGTTGAGGTTACGGGCGTAGCGTGCGCGCTGTTCACCGAAGCGCTGCCGGTGCTGGTACATGTGCAGAAGGGCGATGGGGGTGTCCGCGCGCAGTGCGTGCAGTCCGAGCCAGCCGTCGGCCATCCCCGGGTCGAGCCGCACCGCGGTGTGGAACTCCTCCTCGGCCTGGGCGTATTGGCCCACTGTGTAGGCGTCCACGCCGCGCAGCCAGGCGAGATCGGCAGGGGCGTGCAGGTCCGGGCCGCCCTGCGTGCCGTAGTCCATCACGTCCCCCACGAAACGTCCCCCCGTCATCCGCCGACGGCCGCC
>DATMEI010000432.1:0-2191 GCA_035556995.1 Streptomyces sp. | reverse complement strand
TCACCGAGTATGTCGAGCGCGCGCTCGCGGATGCCGCCGTGTCCGTGGTGGGCGGCCGGCCACAGCTACCGCCGCTGCTGATCGACCGGTTCCTCGACGATGCCATCGAGATCGACGTCGACGCGCTGTGCGACGGCCACGAGGTCTACCTCGGCGGAATCATGGAGCACATTGAGGAGGCTGGGGTGCATTCCGGGGATTCCGCCTGCGCGTTGCCGCCGATCGCGCTGGGGGAATCCGACCTGGCCACGGTACGTGCCTCGACCGAGGCGATCGCCCGCGGTATCGGCGTCCACGGCCTGCTCAACGTGCAGTACGCGCTCAAGGACGACGTGCTCTACGTGCTGGAGGCCAACCCGCGGGCCAGCCGTACGGTGCCGTTCGTCTCCAAGGTCACCGCCGTGTCGCTGGCCAAGGCCGCCGCCCGGATCATGCTCGGCGCCAGTATCGCGCAACTGCGAGCTGAGGGTCTGCTGCTCCCGCACTCCGACGGGGGCGAGCTGCCGCCCGACGCCCCGGTGGCCGTCAAGGAGGCCGTGCTGCCCTTCCACCGGTTCCGCACCCCGGAGGGTCAGGGGCTGGACTCGCTGCTGGGGCCGGAGATGAAGTCCACTGGTGAGGTGATGGGCATCGACACCGCGTTCGGGCAGGCCTTCGCGAAGTCCCAGGCCGCGGCTTACGGCTCGTTGCCAACCTCGGGGCGAGTGTTCGTGTCGGTGGCCAACCGGGACAAGCGGGCCATGGTGTTCCCGGTCAAACGGCTGGCCGATCTCGGCTTCGAGGTGCTCGCCACCCGGGGGACCGCAAACACGCTGCGCCGTAACGGCATCCCCTGCACTGTGGTGCGCAAGCACTTCGAGGGCCCGGACAACATCGTCGATCTGATCAACTCCGGGGAAGTCGATATGATCATCAACACGCCCTACGGCAATCCGGGTCCCCGGGTGGACGGCTACGAGATCCGCACCGCCGCGGTGTTCCGGGACATCCCGTGCATCACCACCGTGCAGGGCGCCGCAGCGGCCGTGCAGGGCATCGAAGCCCTGATCCGCGGCGACATCACGGTGCGTCCCCTGCAAGCCCTCCACGCCGCTCTCCGTGCCACTCCCACTACGCCGCATTCAGCGGGCTGAGGCGGGGTTATCCGGTGTCCAGTAACCCCGCTAGGCGCCCAGGAAGGCCCACTGAATGCGGGTTTGGAGTGCGTCTGAGTGCGGCCGTGGCGGCGAGGGGGCCGCTGTGTGCGGGGATCGACCCGCATCCAGAGTTGTTGCGGGACTGGGGGCTGGGCGACGACGTGGCGGGGCTGGAGAGGTTCGCGCGGGGCGCGGTCGAGGCGCTGGCGCCGGAGGTAGCGCTGGTCAAGCCGCAGTCGGCGTTCTTCGAACGGTACGGGGCTCGGGGCATCGCGGTGCTGGAGCGAGTGCTGGCTACGGCCCGGGATGCCGGCGTGCTGGTGCTGCTCGACGTCAAGCGCGGGGACATCGGTTCCACCATGGCCGGGTACGCCGCGGCCTACCTGAGCGACGGAGCGCCGCTGGCCGCCGACGCGATCACCGTGTCGCCCTACCTCGGGGTCGGTGCGCTGGCTCCGGCGTTCGAGCTGGCCGGCCGTACCGGGCGGGGCGTGTTCGTGCTGGCGCTGACCTCCAACCCGGAGGGCACTGACCTGCAGGCCGCGGTCACCGGCACCGGCAGCACGGTCGCGCAGTCCGTGATCGACGCTGTCGCCGCGCGCAATGCCGGTCACGCCGACGATTTCGGTGTGGTGGTCGGGGCCACCACAGCGGCCAGTGTCCTGCGGTTGGAGGCACTCAACGGCCCGATACTGGTCCCTGGGATAGGCGCGCAGGGCGCCTGTCTGGCCGATCTGCCCCGCCTCTTCGGTGCGGCCGTCCGCCATGTTCTGCCGACCACGGCCCGGGACCTGTTACGGCATGGACCCGGGCCGGCGTCCCTGCGACACGCCGCACGGCGGATGGCCGACGAGGCAGCAGACCTGCTTGAAGCGTCTTCGCGGCAGGTTGGCGATGGCACCCCGCGTTGGACGGCGGACCGCCCGGGGGATACGGTCGCCGCACCAATCCAGACCATCCCTAAGCACTAGCAATCGACGGAGGAGACCGTGGCCCTTCCCGAGCTGACCGAGGAGCAGCGGGCCGCTGCGCTGGAGAAGGCGGCCGCCGCCCGA
>DATMEI010000431.1:0-3944 GCA_035556995.1 Streptomyces sp. | reverse complement strand
GGCGGCGGGGGAGAGTCCCCCAGCGACGGTGGCGGCGGCGGCGCCCCGGCGCCCGATGGCAGCCCGGCCCCGCCTCCATCCGGCGATCCCGGAGGCTCCGAGCAGCGCCTCACCTACGCGGTCGACCTCACCTTCGACGGGCCGAGCTCCGCCGAGCGCCGTTACCGCAACCTGCCGCGCCTCTCGATGCTTCCGAGCCAGAACACGCCCCTGCTCGTCTTCCTCGGGGTGGGCGCGAGTGGCAACGGCGCTGTCTTCCTGGTGGACTCGACGCTCTCCGCGGCTGAAGGCGAGGGGCTGTGCAGTCCCTCCTCCGAGGACTGCGCCACGGTCTCGCTCGAGCCCGGCGAGCAGCAGGCCTTCCTGGACGACCAGGGCCGCCGCTACTTCATCCGCGTCGATCAAATCCGTGAGCGCCCGGTCGAGGGATCGTCGGCGCAGGCTGGGGCCCGGGCGGGCACCGCCACCGGCAACAGCCGCACGATCCGGCGCTTCCTTCCCCCGGTGATCACCGACGTCCTCGTGCGAAGTGGCCAGCGATGAACGCTCTCGCTAAAGCCCCCTCCCGAGTGGCCGATAAAGCCGGTGGGATGCGCCGCACTTTCACCGCCCTCGCCCTTCTGGGCGCCCTCTTCGCCGCTCTGCCCGGCGCGCCCGCGCATGCTGCGAAGAAGAAGACCGCCAAGGTGTCCACCGTCAAGCTCGTCTCGCCGATGCGCGTGAAGGTGGGACGCACGATCACCATTCGCGGTACGCGGTTCAGTACCAACCGCCGCCGCAATACCGTCATTTTCCGCTCGCCGGGCAAGCGCACGGCGTTCGCCAAGCCGCGCCGCGCCGGCCCGCGCAAGCTGGTCCTGCGGGTGCCCGCTTCGGTGGAGCGCCTCCTCACCAACCGAGACGCCAAGGGGGTTGGCAGCCCGACCCGCTTTCGCATACGGGTTCTGGTGCGCCGCAAGTTCGGCAAGTACAGCAAGCGCCGCAACTCACCGCTGATCTTGACATCGCTTCGCAGCGGTGCTCCCGCCACCTGTGGCAACGGCTCGGACTTCGATGGCGACCTGCTGCCCAACTCCGTTGAGGCGGCGATCAAGACCGATCCCTGCAACAAGGACACAGACGGCGACGGGGTGGAGGACGGCTTCGAGCAGGAGTCGGCTCGCGACCTCAACCAGAGAGCGCTCCCGTACCCCGGCAAGCGCCCCTTCCCCAACGCGCTTGACGCCAGTGACGCCGGACACGACTACGACGGTGACGGCCTGGCCAATCGCGATGAATTCCGCGCGTGGGCCCATGCGCCCGCCAACCCGCCCCCATCGGCGCTGCAGTTCTACTCGGGCGACCTGGCGGCACCCGCATTCGGAGGCTCGTACTCGGACGTCCCGCGTTTCGGCGGCCACACGCTGCCACTCAACTATTCCGATGGCGACCAGTCGAGTGTCGATGCCAGCTCAGGCACCCCGGAGTACAAGAGCCATCTGGATCTGGACCCCGACGGGCAGTTGACTGACGACGAGCGCGACGCCGACGGAGACGGCCTGAGCAACCACGACGAGCTGTACAAGCTCATGAGGGTCGCCTTCTACCCCGGGGGCGAGGAGTGCGGCTACGAGTACACGCCCGCGCTGCCGCGTACGTTCCTCGAGCCGGACTATCTGGAATGGGACACCGACGGCGACGGCGTCTGGGACGGCAACGACGACCAGGACAACGACGACGTTTCCAACGTCGACGAGACTCAGTCGCCCTACATGACGCAGATGCATTCGCGGTGGGCTGCCTGTGGCGAGGGGAAGCCATCGCCGCTGCCGATCGACCGGGCACGGGACGGCAGCGCGACGCTGCGCCACCCCTACAACCCCTGCCTGCCCTACCGTTCGCGCACCTGTAACCGCTACATCCCAGCGGGCTAACGCCCTCCGTCCAGCGCCTCAGGAACGGGCTAATGCGTGGCGCCGCAGAGGCCGATTGGTTGAAGGTGCCTGTGCCCCGTCACACTCGTTTTGTCGTGCTCGCGTTCGTGGCTGTGGCCGCGATCGGCCTCGAGTCGGCCGCCGGCAAGCCCGCGGCGGCCCCGAAGCTCACTGCGGCCAAGGCCGTTGACACCGACCGCAATGGCAGCGTCGACGCGTTCGACCTGAAGTTCTCGGGAGCGGTTCGGGGGAAGGCCGACGCGCGCGCGCCGTTTCGCTTCAGGGTCGCGGGCTATCGCGTGACCGGCGCGGCTGCCCCTCGCGGCCGCGTGGTGCGCGTGCGGGTCGCCGAGAAGAGCATCTGCGATCTCGCCGCCAGGCCCAAGGTGTCCTACCGCCCCGGGGCCGAGGGGCTGCAGAGCTCCACGAAGCGTCCACTGCGGGCGTCGAGGGCGACGGCCGGCAAGGCCGCCCGAGGAGCCCCGCGGCTCGTGTGCTCCGCCACCGCTGACTCCGACGCCGACGGACATCTCGACTCGATCGTGCTGGGCTACTCCAAGGCGGTGCGCAACCGCGCCCAGAGCTCGGGCAAGCTCCCGTTCCAGGTCGACCGCTACTCGGTGGCCTCGATAAGCCGCGCGCGCGGCCTGAACATCACCCTCCGCCTCCGCGAGAAGGAGGCCTATGACACCGACGCCGTGCCGGCGGTCATCTACACCCGTCCGAAGGTCAAGCGCGCCCTGCGCTTCGCCGTCGCGGGTCGTGGCGGCCGAGCACGCAGCAGCACCTTCAACCGCACCCTCGACCGCGCGAGCGCGCGGATGCTCTCGCTGCAGACTGCGGACTCGAACCAGAACGGCCTGCTGGATGGGGTCCGGGCCCAGTTCTCCGAAGCCGTGCGGCCCGGTCGCGGGGCGGCCGACGTGTCCGGAGCGAACATCACAGACGTGTCCAGCACGGGCAAGACGCTGGCTCTGGCCCTCGCCGAGGGTGGACTGAGCGGGGGCGACACGCCCCCTGTGACACTGGGTGCCGGGGACTCCATCCGTGACGCTGCCGGCAACCCCGTCGCACGGGTGTCGAGGACTGCCACGGACGCTGCGGCACCCGTGATCCTGAGCGCGGTGACCGGCGATCGCGGGGCCTCTGCCGGACGGATCGACGCCCTGGAGCTGAGCTTCTCCGAACCGGTCGAGCATCCGGCTGACTCGGACCGGTCCTATCCGTTCTCCGTGCCGGGCTACGGCGTGGCCTCGGTTGGTTCGGCGAGCGGTACCTCCCTCACCCTGTCCCTGATCGAGGGCGGCGCCGCGGACAGCGGCGCCCGTCCCGCGGTGGGCTACGCGCGAGGCGCGGGCGCCGCAGTGACCGATCGCGCCGGCAACGAAGCGGCCAATCGCAGCTTCGGCGGAACCCGTGACGCCGTGGCACCTGTGCTTCTGGGGGCCGCATTGTTGGATGCGAACCCCCTCGACGGCTCTGTGGACGCGGTGCGCTACGACTTCTCGGAGCCGGTCGCGCACGGTCCGGCGAGCTGCCCGAGCTGTTCCTTCTCGGCGGCCGGCTACACGCTGGGATACGCCGGCCCGGCCGCCGGTGCGTCGGTGACGGTGGCGGTCACGGGTGGCCCCGGGCCGGGGACCACCACGGCCACCTACTCTCCGATGGGCGGCGGCGTGCGGGATGGGGGCGGCAACCTCGCTCCTGGAGCAACGGTGCCCGCCGCCGACGCCACCTCGCCAGTGGTCGACTCGGCGGCCACCGTCGACGACGACTCCGACGGGCAAATCGACCGCATCGATCTTGCCTTCTCCGAACCGCTGGCTGCCGCCCCCGCGGACACCGTCGCCCCCTTCTCCTTCGCCGCGGCCGGCTACACCATCTCGCGGGTGACCGCGCCCGCGGGCGACCGGCTCTCGGTCGAGCTTCAGGAGCACGCCACCCCCGACACCGGTGCTGTGCCGCAGGTCTCCTACAGCGGCAACGGCACTCGCATCACCGATGCGAACGGCGTCGAGCTGGCAGCGCGCT
>DATMEI010000430.1:0-4649 GCA_035556995.1 Streptomyces sp. | reverse complement strand
TTCCGTCTCGGACGCCTCCGACATCCTGGATGCCTCCTCCTCTCTCGCCTCCACGCACCCGGAGCTGGCAGAGTTCCTCCGGGTGTACGGCGCGGGCCGCACCGCGGACGCCGTCAAGCACTACGAGTCGCATCAGGACTGACACGGACTGAGCGGACAGCCGGCCGGGGGGCCGGGGTCAGACAGCCGGAAATCAGAAACCAGAGCAGCAACCAGAAGTCAGAAACCGCACATCACGGGGTCACCCGGTCATCACGTCGACGGAACAAGGGGCAGGGGCACAGCGTCATGGGTGAGGTCTTCGCCGGCCGGTACGAGTTGGCCGACCCGATCGGACGCGGAGGGGCCGGCGCGGTATGGCGCGCCTGGGACCGTCGCCGCAAGCGCTACGTCGCCGCCAAGGTGCTGCAGCAGAGCGATGCCCATTCGCTGCTGCGGTTCGTACGCGAACAGGCCCTGCGCATCGATCATCCGCACGTTCTCGCTCCGGCGAGCTGGGCTGCCGACGACGACAAGGTCCTCTTCACCATGGACCTCGTCAGCGGGGGCTCGCTGGCCCATCTCATCAGCGACTACGGGCCGTTGCCGCCCACCTTCGTGTGCACACTGCTGGACCAGCTGCTCGCAGGACTGACCGCGGTGCACGCGGAGGACGTCGTGCACCGCGACATCAAGCCCGCCAACATCCTGCTGGAGCCCACAGGTACCGGACGGCCGCACCTTCGGCTCTCCGACTTCGGCATCTCCATGCGCAAAGGCGAACCGCGGCTGACGGAGACCAACTTCGTGGTGGGGACGCCGGGTTACTTCGCTCCGGAACAGATGATGGGCGCCGACCCGGACTTCCCCGCCGACCTGTTCGCGGTGGCGCTCGTGGGGCTGTATCTGCTGACGGGGCAGAAGTTCGACTCGCTGGAGATGCTGGCCCGGTACGAGCACGGCGTACCGCCGGCCCCCGAGCGGGTGCCGGAACCGATGTGGCAGGTGCTCGGCCAGCTGCTGCAGCCCGATCCTGACAACCGGTTCCGTACGGCGACCGGTGCGCGTAAAGCGCTGACGGCCGCCGCGGAGATGCTGGCCACGGACGCCACCGCCGAGCAGGAAGTCGTCGAGGTCTTCGATCACATCGGGCCGCTGCCCGAGGGGTTCGGCCCGGACGGCCCGCTGCGGGACAACAGCAGTGCGGACGCTTCCGCCCCGATGGCTGCCACCACACCCTCGCCCACCGGCAGCTTCCATCTCCAGCCTCCGCAGGGCTCGTTCGGCGCCCACGGGCAGCCCGGCACAGCCCCGGCGCCGACATCCACGCCGACACCGACACCCACGCCGACGCCCACTCCTGCTCCGCCGCTGCATCCGCCCGTACAGCAGGCGCCGTACGGGCGGGGGCCCGGGGCAGGGGCGGCTGTGACCGGGCCGCTTCCCGCGCAGCAGCAGTACGGGCGGCAGGTGCCGGGCGCAGCACATGTCGCAGCACCCGGCGCAGCACCCGGCACGGTACGCAAACCGGGACCGTCCCCGAAGGTGGCGATCCCGGTACTGCTCGTCGCAGTGCTCTTTCTGGCGGTCGGCGTCTGGGCGCTGATGTCGATCTGAGCCGGGCCCGGCCCGGGCCGGCCGCGTCGCGCCTGGCGCCTGGCGCCTGGCGCCTGGCGCCTACTGCCAGTTGTGCGGTGGCGTCTGCCCGTACCCCTGGCCTTGTGACTGGCCCTGGTCCTGGCCCTGCTGCTGCGGCCAGAGCGGGACCGTCCCGGACTGCCCCTGCCCGCCTGCTGGTTGAGGACCGGTGCCCTGCAAAGGGCCCGCCGACGGCCCCTGTACGAGCGCCGCCGCAGCCGCGCGCCGCCGCGCCGTGAGCGTCCACAGCCCCAGCGCGAGAATCAGCACCACCCCCGCCCCGATGCCCGTGTACGCGACGAGCTCAAGCGTGTCGCCGCGCTTCGCTTCCGCGGCGGTCTCGCCCGCCTCCGCCTGCTCCTGGTCCTCCGCGCTGACTCCGAATCCCGCCGCCGCAGCGTCCCCGCTGTACTCCGGACCCGGCTTCGCCTTGCCCTTGACGTCGATGCGGAGGGTGAGCGGCGCGGTGGTCTTGAAGTACTCGGCGGCCTTCGGGGAGACCGTCACCGCGAGGTAGTACCAGCCGGCGGTGGACGCGTCGTCACCGGCGTCGGCGAAGCGGTTGCCGAAGTCGACCACCGGTGTGTAGGCGACTGCCTGCGCCGACTGGTCGGGGCTGTACTCGACGAAGTGGTCCTCCTCGAACCGGCCGCGCGCCGGGTTGTACGTCGTCACCCCCAGCCCGTCGTAGATCGTCGGCGGGTACTCGCCGGGCGACTGCGCACTGCCCAGCTCCACTGCGGCGTTCAGCCTCTGCCCCCAGTCGACGGGCACCCGGTAGAAACGTGTCTCGCCGGGCCGGATGCGGTCCTTCCACACGCCGCCCGAGACGGCACCCGCGTCGTTGAACCCCCTGCCGCCTTGTGCGCGCTTCTTCGCGCTGCCGGAGACGGGCGCCGGCGGCTCGTCGTCGGCACCGTTGTCGACGGGCGCGGAGGGCAGGGAGCCCTTCACCCCCGGCTCGGACATGTAGCGGATCTCCAGCGGCCAGCGCCCGGGGTCGGAGGTCGCCGCGCCCTCACGTTCGACGGAGAAGAGGTACGGGCCGGCCTTCTGGCACTCGTCTTCCGCACCGACGATTCGCGTGGCGTAGTCGCCCATCGGGTAGGCCACGCCATCGGAGCTGAATTTCGGCTGGGTCCCGCCGCTGCAGGCGCTCCCGTCCACGGTCTCCAGTGCGATGTTCAGGCCGTCGCCGATGCTCTGCACCTTCGCACCCGGCTCGGGCGCCGCCACAGCGGAGAGGAAGGCGCTGGACTTCGCATCCAGACTGACGCTGTAGTACTTCTTCTCCCCGCGGCCGATCGAGTCCCTGTAGATGCCGGTTTTGATCTCGGGCCCGTCACCGCTGCTGGCCGCACCCTTGATCGTCTTGGCGTCCTCGGCCATTCCGTACGTCGGTACGTCCCCGGGACCGTCCGCGGGGGCGCCGACGGCCTGCCCCGGCAGCGCCGCCACCACACACAGGGCCGCCGCCACGGCGACAACTCCCGTGGCTCCCCGCCTTCTTGTGCGCCGCATCACCACGCGCCACCCCTCATCGCATCCGACCCGCCATCGCCGCCGCCGAAACCGCCGCCAGAGCCGCCAGAGCCGCCAGGGCCGCCGCTGCCGCGCCGTGCCCGTACGAACCACACCGCGAGCCCCGCCAGCAGCAGAACGCCCACGCCTCCGGCGACCGCAGCAACCGTGAGGCGGCTCCATCCTGCACCGTGCGCCGCGGCGCTGTCCGCCCGGCTTCCCTTGCCGTCGGAGGCCTGGTCGCCCGTACCGCCCTTCGCAGCGGGGGCGTTGTGCTGCGGGCCCGCCTTGGCCTGGCCCTTGACGTCGAGGCGGAGGGTGATGCCCACGTCCGGATTCTCCGCGATACGGGAGGCGTTCGCGCCGAGGGTGACCGCGATGTAGTAGTCGCCGTCGCGGTGCACGGGGATCACATTCGGGTTGTTCTCCCAGCGGTTGGTCCACGAGACGGGCACGGCGCCTCCGGAGATCTTGCCCGGGTCGCCGTTGTAGGTGGCGCGGGTCGAGAGTTCACCCAGTCCGTTCGTGACGGGCTGCCGTGAGGGCGTGTAGGTGTCGGTGCGGCTGAAGGCGAACTCGGAGTTGAACTCGTCAGCCGTCGGCTCGTTGCTGAACTCCACGTCGTAGCGCAGCTGCTGGCCCCAGCCGACCGGCACCCGGTACCAAAGGGTCTGCGAGGGCAGCACCTTGTCGCGCCACACGCCCTTGCCGATCTCCGTCGCGTCGTTGAAGCCGGTGCCGCCGCGTACCTTCTTCGCAGGCCCCTGCGGCAGCTTCGCGTCCGCGCCGCCCTCGCCGAACTCGGGCTGGGACTGTGCGGGCGTGATGCCCTTCTTCAGGGGCTTCTCGACCTTGTACGTCAGTTCCAGCGGCCAGCGTCCCCCGTCCTGGCCCTGACCGCTCAGCCGCTCCACCGACAGCAGATAGCGGCCGGCACCCTCGTCGCACGTGCCGTCGGAGCCCGTACTGCCGGGGATGCGGCTGACGCCGGAGACCAGGGGCACCCCGCCCTCGTCCTGCCCGAAGTGCTCGGTGCTCGACTTGCATCCCGAGGAGGACTCCGGTGCGGTCACCTCCGTGGCCAGTCCGTCGAGTTCGTCGACGGCGGAGCCCGGCTTGGGTACGACCGTGGCGGCGAAGCCGGCGGTCGAGGCACGGTCCATGCGCACCGCGTACCAGCGCTTCTCGCCCGCCCCGATGGTGTCCAGATACTGCCCGGAGCTGCTGCTGAGCGTCGCGGCGTCACCCGGCTCCGTGCCGCCCTCGGTCTTCTTTCCCTTGAAGCGGTAGCCGTCCGCCGAGAGTTGGCCCGCCCGCTGCAGCTGGCGGGCGAGAGCGTCGGCGTCCGGTGCGTCGTAGTAGGCGCCGTTGCCCTCGCGGGCCACGCACTCCAGTTGCTTACGTGCCTTGCCGCCCACCTGGAAGCCGATCGCGTCGATCCGCAGATCGATCCCCTGCCCGGCCAACTCCCCGGCCACCTCGCACGGTTCGGGGTCCTTGCAGTTGTCCTC
>DATMEI010000429.1:0-2877 GCA_035556995.1 Streptomyces sp. | reverse complement strand
CCCGTACTTGCCGCCCGCGGTCAGCGCCTGGGCGGCGGACAGGAAGTCCTGCACGGTCCAGTCGACCGAGGGCACCGGCACGCCGAGCTCGCGGAAACGGTGGGCGTTGTAGAACATGACCAGGGGCCCGAAGTCGTAGGGGATGGCGAGCTGCTCGCCGTCCACCTGCAGGCCCTTCCAGATCGACTGGTCGAAGTCGGCAGGGTTGACACCCGCGCCGGCGAGCATGTCGTCGAGCGGGACCAGCAGCGGGGCGATGCTGCGCGCCCGCAGTGACTGGACGCCCAGGATGCAGCCGGTGTCTCCACCGCTCGCCTGTGCGGCCAGCTTCGTCCAGTAGTCGTTGAAGCTGCTCGTCTGGAACTCGAGCTGGATGTCAGGATGGGCCGCGGTCACCATTTCACCGAGGTGGTTCCAGGCTTCGACCTCGGCGGTGGACCCGCTCCACATGTTCCAGACGAGGCTGCTGCGGCCGTCCGCGGTGGTGGTGCTGCCACCGCCGCCGTTCGAGCCGCACGCGGCAACGGCCAGGGCGAGAGTCACGGCAGCTGCGGCCCCTACGGCCCGCTTCCACGTGGTGTGAACCGTCATGGTGCTCCTCGACGCTGATGGAGACATCCGATGTTCGGGGGACAATGACGGTCGCCGGCCCCACTCGTCAAGAGGACGAGACACATTCTCCGTGCATGTTCTCCGCGCGCCTTTACGCGCGCACCCGCTGATGACGGGATCACTACAAGAAGCCTTCTACCTGCGCTTCTTTTCCGGCATGCCAAGGGACCCACGTGGCGCTCGGCTCACCGAGAAGGGCCGAGCCCCCGGATTTCCCGAGATCACGGCGTCACGTAGTCGCGCAATCCGGACCGCGCGATACATCCGATGTCGCAGGGTGGATCACCGCCACCCCGACGCTTACCGGCGGGCCCGGAGGGCTACGGGGCATCTCACCTCCGGTGGAGGTCACACCAGCTTCTCGAAGAAGAACTCGTGCTTGAGGAAGGAGACGTCGTACTCATGCCCCGGCTGCGGAGGCAGGAGCTGCGCGGCCTGGATCAAGCGCCAGCCGTCCCGCAGCGCCTCCAGCCCGGTCTCGTAGGGCGGCGTGTCGCTGTCCCCCGTGGTCGGGTCCGTCCGACCGGTGCCGTCGTAGACCGACCAGCCGACGACATCCGAGTCCAGCGCCGAGGACGACAGGTAGAGAACCAGCACCTGCTGACGCAGGGACTCCCGGTCGGTCCCCTGGGTGCTGGTCATGCCGTCTCCCCCACCCCGGTGGGCTGACGGGCGTGCGGATTGAGACTGCGCTGCGCCACCACGCGGGTGGGCCGGTTCGTGACCCGGGTGACCCAGTAGTCCGGATCGTAGCTGTCGTCCCCCACGAGGGCCTGCCACAGCTTCACCCGGTTGTAGATCTCCAACCTCCCGGTGGCGTGCTCGTACCAAGGGAAGAGCCTGCCGAGCTCGGCCGCGACCGCCGGGTCGTACAGATCGTCGGTGTTCCACAGCCGCAACTGCCGGACCGTCGGGTTGAAGCGGATCTTGAACATGTACCGGTCGACGTCACTGTCGTTACGCCGCCCGCCGTGCCAGATGCCGTGGTGGAGGAAGACGACCGTGCCTGCCGGGCAGGTGAGCCTGCTCTGGCCGCGCAGGTTCTGGTAGCGGCCGGTGTCCGACTCGTTGGTGCGGCGAAGGTGGCTGCCCGGCACGGACAGCGTGCCGCCCATGTCCAGCGTGACCTCCTGCGGGTAGTACATGAGCTGCACGTCGAAGGCATCGGGCCGCACGTCGATGATCGCGTCACCGTGCAGGTTCTGCGCCGTGCCCTCGTGCGCCCTGCGGATGTGCACGGCGTGGTGGTCCACCGTGGGGTCCGGCCCGACGAGGCTGTAGACCGCTCCGGCGATCTCGGGCAGCTCGAGCAGTTGCCGGGCGAACGACCCTTCCTCGAACGCCTCGGTGAGCGGCGCCCCGTACGGCGCTGCGGGAATTCCCTCCCGCAGCACCTCGACGGCGCGGGCGTTGAGCTCCGCCGGCACGACGGCATCCATGCGCAGCGACCCGTGCGCGACGAACCGAGCCATCTGTACAGACGTGAGCAGGTGTTTGCGGTGGGGACGGGACATGTCTCTCCTTCGCCGCCGGCGACTGGTCCGCGTTCGGCGAGCGTAGGAAGGGAGCAGCCCGCAGCGCGTGGGTCTGGTTCGCCACTGCTGGTAATTTTTCACCATGATCGCCGAGGTGGAGCGCGTTCCGCTGCGCTTGGGCGAACCGCCGGGACCGGTGAACGTCGGCGTGGGCGTGCACGGCGTCCGCAGCTTGCACGACGTCTTCCGGCTGCCCGACCTGTGGCAACTGCACGTCTACGGCTACTCGGCGAAGCTGACCATCGGCGGGCGCGCCTACCCCGTCCGTCCCGGTTCGGTCAGTCTGGTTCCGCCGGGGGTCGAGGTCCGCTTCGACTACACGGGCCGGTCGGAGCACCTCTTCGCCCATTTCCGCACTCCGTCACGCGGCCAGGCGGTGTCCGTGCCCGTCGTCCAGGACGCCGGCCCGGCGGCCGCGGGACTGTCGGACCTCCTCCGTTCCGCGATCGAGGCCTCGCCCGGCGCGTCACCGCGGGTGGCAGCAGAGGTCTGGACGGCGCTCTGGCGGGTCGCCCAGCTCCCGGAGCCGGCCACGAGCAGCACGCGGCACACCGCCAGTGCGAGGCACCCGGCCGTCGCCTCCGCCATCGCCCACATCGAGGCCAACCTCGCGCAGCCGCTGGCAGTCCCCGACGTCGCCCGGGTGGCCGGCGTGTCCCACAACCACCTGACCAGGCTCTTCCGGACCGAGACCGGCGTCCCGGTGGTCGGCTACATCCGGCGGCGGCGC
>DATMEI010000428.1:0-4592 GCA_035556995.1 Streptomyces sp. | reverse complement strand
GCCCCGTCGAGGGGGGCACCGCGATAGGTGACGGGCACCAGGTAGGTGACCGGACGGACGCCTGAGGTGTCGGCGACCAGCATGAACTCGATCCCCACCTCACCCTGCGGATCGTCCAGCCGGAAGCCGCCTGCCTTGGCCAACTCCGGTTCGCCCGCGCCGCCGTCGCCGTTGTACCAGGAGCGCGACGGAAGCCAGGAGTTGAGCAAATCGAGCTTGGTCGGCTTGACGGTGGTGCGGTGGATGATTGCCATGCCGAACGTCTCCTTCGTCGATGCGTCGTCAGCGCTGGTGGGCGGCGGCGAAGGCCGTGAAGGAGGACCAGGCGGCGGGGGAGAGCGCGAGGGCAGGCCCGTCGGGGGTCTTGGAGTCGCGCACGTGGACGGCGGTGGGGCAGGCAGCGACTTCGATGCAAGCCCCGCCTTCGCTTCCGCTGTAGCTCGACTTGCGCCAGTCGTAGGCGACTTCAAGGCATTCTCCGCCGTCGCTCCCGCTGTAGCTGGACTTGAACCACGCCAGGTGGTCGGAGCCGGGGGTCGTTGATGCGTTGATCATGCCTCTCCTAGCAGCCGGTCCAACAGGCTCTTCGTTTCCTCGGGGTTGAGTGCCTGCGTCCGCAGCATCGCATATTTCAAAGAGAGGATGCTGACCTCGTCTGCGTCTGAGACCAGTTGGCTGCCGCGCTGGGTTTCCGTGTAGGCCAGATGTTCGTGATCTGGAGTCTCAAGAAGGATGAAGGGGCCGTCGAGCGCGGCGTGACTTTCTCTGCCAAGAGGCATGACCTGCAATGAGAGGCCAGGCAGGTTGGCGTGATCACGTAGGTCTTGAAGTTGCTCTTGGTACACGGCAGTTCCACCGAGGCGGTCACGCAATGCAGCTTCAGAGATGATGAAGCTGACTGTCGGCGGCACTTTGCGTTGAAGGATTTCCTGGCGCTCAATACGAGCTTCGACCTGGGTCTCGATCTCATCTGCGTTGGACGCCGGGACCCTGCTGTGGAAGACGGCCCGAGCGTAGCCCTCCGTCTGGAGCAGCCCAGGTACAACTTGGTTCTCGTACCAACAGAGGGCGATCGCCTCGCTCTCCCTGTCGACGAACTCCGCCGCCCAGATGGGGTACTTGTCCATCTCCGGCATGTTCGCGACCGCGACCGCGAGCGCGCCCTTCGTGTCGAGCAGGTCGTCCAGCTGCCCCGCGAGGTCCGACTTGAGGGGGCGGCGGCCCTGTTCGATGGAGGCGATCGTGTCGTACTGGGCGCAGATCCGCTCGGTGAGGGATTCCTGCGTGTACCCGGCCGCTCTGCGGAACTGGGCCAGCAGGGCACCGACGAGCTTCATCGCGGACGCGTTCTTCTTACGCTTCTTTCCGGGGTGCATGCAGACGTTCCTCCCCCAACGGCCCGGCGCATGACCGGAATCCAGCCCGTACAACCGATCCGTACGAGTGCTCTCAGTGACGAACCCTAGTCACGCAGCGCCACCGTTGGCCCATGAACGGAGCGCCGCGACCCCGGCAAGATCGCGTGGGTCGAGTTCGGCCTGTCACCGGGTTGTCACAACTCTGTCCAATGAATAAGCAAAAAACCTGACTAGTCACATTTATGCCTTCACATGTCCGCTACATTTTCACCTTCAACTAGGAGAGGCGCGCTCGCCAGATCGGGGAGGGCGTGAACGTGACATGGCAGGACAGTCAAAAGGGCCGGACACATCAGAAGTGCCGCGAACGCCGGATGTTCCGGTTTTCGTGGACAGCAGTGGGGGACGCCGACGGAGATGGCGCCGACTCGGGTTGACGATGGGGGTCGCCGGCGGCGGCTACGCGCTGGTGCTGGCGGCGAGCGTCATAGGGGGCCACTCCGATGCGCCGTGGGTGCTGATCCCCGGCAAGGGCGACGACAGGTCCGGGTCTGTGCGAGTCGTTCCGCAGCCGTCCGACGACTCGGATACGGGCATACCGGCGGCCGACGCGGAGGCCGGCCCCGGCGAGCAGGCCTCTCCCGGCACTTCGCCTTCTGCCACGGGCGCCGACGGGGCGCGCTCGTGGGCCGGTTCGGGTGACGCTTCACCCAGTGCCGGTAAGTCCTCCGGCCCGAACACGAAAGAGACGCCGCTCGGCGACAGCGGCGCGGGCAAGGGCGCTGGAGGTTCCAAGGGCAAGCCGAACGTACCGCCCGCGCCCGCGACTTCGCCCGACCCCGCGACCGGTGGAGGCGGCTCGACGCCGACGGAGAACCCTTCCGAGCCGGCACCGGAGCCGACGCCCAGCACCGGGACCGACAACGGCGGCGGACTGCTGGGAGGCATCCTCGACCAGCTCGGCGGCGGTTCCCCGGCGGCAGGTGCGGCGTGAAGCACGCGACCTCGGCGAGCCCGGCGACCCCGCGGTCCCGTTCCCGGGGCCGCAAGGGGCCCCGGCTGCCGCTGCGTTACGTGGTGCCGGCGATCCTCCTCGCCGTGGTCGTGGTGATGCTGCTGCTGCGCGGCTATGTGCACAGCGAGTTCCTCGCCGACCATCGCGTACGTCCCCCTTCGAGCACCGGGTCGGTACCGGAGAAGGTCCTCGCCGGCGGGCCCGTACTCGACGCACGCGGTGAGAGCCCGGTGAGCCACCGGGTGCCCGACCGCAAGATCGTGCTCACCTTCGACGACGGCCCCGACCCGGAGTGGACGCCGAAGATCCTCGACAAGCTCGCCGAACTCGACGCGCACGCTGTCTTCTTCGTCACCGGCACCATGACGGCCCGCCATCCCGGACTGGTGCGGAGGATGGTCGACGAGGGGCACGAGGTGGGGCTGCACACCTTCAACCACCCCGATCTCTCCTACCAGTCGGCCTCCCGCATCGAACGGGAGCTGTCGCAGAGCCAGTTGGCACTGGCGGGGGCGGCAGGCATCCGTACGTCCCTGTTCCGGCCGCCGTACTCCTCCACCGCCGACGCGCTGGACGACAAGTCCTGGCCGGTGACCCGTCAGATCGCCCGCCACGGCTACATCACCGCTTTCATCGACACCGACAGCGAGGACTGGGCACGTCCCGGCGTTGACGAGATCGTGCGGCGTGCGACGCCGCAACAGCCCGGCAAGGGCGCGATCGTGCTCATGCACGACTCCGGGGGCGACCGCTCGCAGACAGTCGCGGCGCTCGACAAGCTGGTGCCCCGGCTGAAGGCGGAGGGCTACCGGTTCCCGCGTCTGACGGAGGCGCTGGACGCCCCGAGCCCGCACTCCGCGGTGCAGGGCGCGGACCTGTGGCAGGGGCGCGCCTTCGTCGCCGCGGTCGGCGTGTCCGAGAACGCGATGGGCGTGCTCGTGGTGGCTCTCGTGCTTGTCGGCGTGCTGGTCATCGCGCGATTCGGGCTGATGCTCGTCCTGTCGACGGTGCACGTGAGACGTACGAGGCGGCGAGCGCGACGGAACCAAGTCCGGGGCCGGGCAGCCCCGTTCGCGGCTCCGGCACCGGTCACGGAGCCCGTGACCGTGCTGGTGCCCGCGTACAACGAGCGCGAATGCATCGCCAACACGGTGCGGTCGCTCGTGACCAGCGACCATCCCGTCGAGGTGATCGTCATCGACGACGGTTCGACGGACGGCACACCCGAGATCGTGGAATCGCTCGGCCTGCCGGGCGTACGAGTGGTGCGCCAGGCCAACGCGGGAAAGCCCGTGGCCCTCAACACCGGTCTGCAGCACGCCTCTTACGAACTGATCGTGATGATGGACGGCGACACGGTCTTCGAGCCCTCGACCGTACGGGAACTCGTACAGCCCTTCGCGGATCCCCGCGTCGGAGCAGTAGCCGGGAACGCGAAGGTCGGCAACCGGCAGAAGCTGATCGGCGCGTGGCAGCACATCGAGTACGTGATGGGCTTCAACCTCGACCGCCGCATGTACGACGTGCTGCGCTGCATGCCCACCATCCCCGGCGCGGTCGGTGCGTTCCGGCGCACCGCGCTGTGGCGGGTCGGCGGCATGAGCGACGACACGCTCGCCGAGGACACCGACGTCACGATGGCGCTCCACCGCGACGGCTGGCAGGTCGTGTACGCGGAACGGGCACGCGCCTGGACAGAGGCGCCGCAGAGCGTCAAACAGCTGTGGTCGCAGCGCTACCGGTGGAGTTACGGCACCATGCAGGCGATCTGGAAGCACCGGCGTTCGGTGGTGGAGCGCGGCCCGTCGGGGCGCTTCGGGCGGATCGGACTGCCGCTGGTGTCGCTGTTCACGGTCTTCGCGCCGCTGCTGGCCCCGCTGATCGACGTCTTCCTGGTCTACGGGCTGGTGTTCGGGCCGACTCTCCGCACGGCAGGGGCCTGGCTGGCCGTACTGGCCGTGCAGGGGCTGTGCGCGGCCTACGCGTTCCGCCTGGACAAGGAGCGCCTGACGCCGCTGCTCACGCTGCCCCTGCAGCAGCTGTGGTACCGGCAGTTGATGTACATGGTGGTCATGCAGTCGTGGATCACGGCACTGACGGGCGGACGGCTCAGATGGCAGAAGCTGCGCCGCACCGGCCAGTTGGGGGCGGCCCCGTCCAGCGCATCGGGCGGTGCGGATGCCCGCACGTTCTCCGGGACACCGCTCGGCGCGCCGGTC
>DATMEI010000427.1:0-5191 GCA_035556995.1 Streptomyces sp. | reverse complement strand
CCGAGACCGCTGCGGTCAGAGCTTCCGGCGAGTGCGCCTCTGCCGTACTGATGCCGACGAGAGGCGCAAGCCGTGCCCGGGTTGCGGAGCGCAGGGCTTCCGCGGCGCGGTCACGGGCATTGGCGCTGCGGTAGAGACGGGCCCTTCCCTCGGTGGTTTCTGAGGCGCGCACCGAGACGGGGAGTTGCTCAGGCACGAGGGGGCCGAGGCGGCGTACGCGCCACAGGGCGGCGAGAGCGGCGGCGATCGCCAACTGGAGCGTGGCCCAGGACCAGCCGTCCGGAAGCAGGTCCAGGAAGCCACGTTCGCCGCCTTCGGTGGCGGAGGACTCGACTGGGGAAGGGACGTACCACACGAGATGAGGGCGCGAGCCGAGCAGTTGGAGCATCAGCGAGGCATTGCCGTGTTCGTCGAGCCGCTTGTTGTAGAGCGGATCGGGTGCGCCGAGCAGTACGGTGTCGCCGCCGTCGGTGCCGGTCCGGCTGCTGCCGTCGCTGTCCTCCGGGAGCCTCAAAAACGAGGGCAGGCCCTGGTGCAGGTAGCAGGCGTCCGCGTGGTCGTTGGTCACCGCGTAGCGGATACCGCCGAGTTCGGCGTCCCCCGCGCGCTTGGCGGCGGTGAAGTCACAGTCCGGCGGAGTGGGCTGGACCGCGGTGGGAGCAGCGACCCGCACCCCCTCGGTGAGAGCCTTGGTCGAGGCCGGTCCGGGGGCGATGAGGACGGTTCGCCCCTGGCGTTGCAACGCCGGCCGCAGATCGGCCCGTTGACGTCGGCTGAGAGCATCCGGGTCGCTGACGAGCAACGTCGTACGGGGCCCCGCTGCGTCCTTGGCCTCGGTGGAGGATGTGGCGATCTTGACGTCGACGCCTCGCTCCTTGAGGAGTTCGGCTGTTGCCTTGCTGCCGTGATCGTCTGTGGAGCGGGGATCGAGAAGTCCGTACTCGGCTCCGGAACGGATCGCGGCGATGATCACCCCGGCCACGGCGAGGACGGCCGCCGCAAGCAGCAGACCACGCGCGCGGCGCCACACCTGCCGCGCAGTGGGGGAGAGGGATGTGGCGGACGCGCTGCTCAACGGCCTCCTCCATCCAGGGTGATGGCGGTGGCCCCCTTGCGTCCCTGCTCGTTCCCGGCGGGCGTATCCCGTGAATCCCCGGCCCCGGCCCCGGCGAGGCGGGGCGTGGCGCGCTGGATGGCGGAGTCGAGGTCGCTCACGGTGCGGTACGCAGCAGGGTCGGCACGCCGTTCCGCATACGTCACCTCATCGAAGGCTCTGGCGGCGGCTCTCAACGCGTCGGCGTGGTCGGGCAAGGTCAGGCCGGCTTCGAAGGCGGCCTCGTCGGCGGTACGTCCGGGGCGGCGGTCGAGCAGGGCGCGTTCCTCGAGGGAGCGGAAGACAGCTCGCATCCGTTCCTGCAGGGCTTCGCTCCATCGGTCGGCGGCAGCGTGTTTGTCGGCTGTGGCGCGGTGTTCGGCTGCACTGCGGGGACGGTTGTCGAAGAGTGCACCGCTCTCCGTGGTGGGTCCGGGCCGGAGTCTGCCCAGCCGCAGGCGCAGTACGACGACCAGCAGCAGGAGGACGCAGGCGAGCACGGCGAGTCCTACCCAGCCTCCGGGTGTCGCCTGCGCCGCCGAGTCCAGCAGGGAACTGATGTGCTCCCACAGCCAGTTGAGGAGGCGTTGGAGGAGACCGGGATCGTCCGTGTGGTATTCGCGTTTCGAGAGTTCACGTTCGGCCGCCTCGCGTGCGGGCGTACGAGGTGTGGTGACCGGGGCGCCGTCGTCATCGGCACTGCCTGCCGCTGTGCGCATGCCGATTGCGGTGTGCAGCGCCACGGTTGCCACGTCCCCCGACATCGCCTCAACTCCCGGCAGCCGGCTGGCCGGCCTTCTGGTCGCCGTAGCCGGGAATTCCCGCAGCGCGGGCGAGCTCGAGGTCGAGGGCTTCGCGACGGATGCGCTGGTCGAGATAGATCAGTGCGGTGACGCCCGCCCGGATCGGGAAAGTGATCGTCGAAGCGATGACCGCGCCGATGCCGGTGGCGATGAGAGAGGCCCAGTCCGTGCTCGGTGCCGGGTCGGTGAACACGGAGACGCCCTGACCGCTGAGCATCGCTCCGATGAACGTCGCCGGCATCTGGATGATCGAGGCGACGATGACGACCAGGATCGCGGCCAGCACCTGTACGCCGAAGACGCGCCACCAGCTGCCGCGCACGAGCTTGGCGGAGCGGCGCATCGCAGTGATGACGCCTTGCTTCTCCAGCATCAGAGCCGGGGCGGAGAGGCTGAAACGGACCCAGAGCCAGACCGCGGCAACCAGCCCGGCCAGCAGCCCGACGAGCAGTACAGCCACCCCCAGTACGTCCAGGCCCGCGATAAGCAGAATGCTGCCCGGTGCGACGCCGACGAACATCGCGAGGGCGACAAGCAGGGGTACGAGGACCAGGAGGCCGAGCAGACGGAGCAGTTGAGGGCGCGAGTCCCGCCAGGCCTCGCCGACGTCGACCGTGCGTCCGAGTACAGCTCGGCTGACCACGATCATCAGCATGGCCGTGGCGATCACTGTGCCGAGGGTGTCCACGAGAACGGCGACTCCGGAGCTGCGGAGCGTGCCGCTCATGGCGTCCATGAGCTGGTCGGGGCTTGGTTGAGGGTCCTTCCTCAGCGCGCTCAGGTCGGTGGCGTCCGGCAGCCAGAGACCGGTGACGACGGTGGCCACGAGCTGGACCACGACCGCGACTGCGAGGGAGATGCCGAGCACTGTGCGCCAATGTGCCCGCATGGTGGTGACAGCGCCGTCCAGTATCTCTCCGACGCCCAGAGGCCGCAGGGGGATGATGCCGGGCTTGGCTGCGGGGGGCTGGTCCCAGCCGTTGTTCCACTGCCCCCAGCCTGGCTGTCCTGGTGGCGCACCCCAGCCCGTGCCTCCGTGTCCAGGGGGCTGCTGTGCCGACCAGTTCTTGGGTGGTTCGTTGGCGGGTGTCCCCTGTGGTGGTGCGTTTCCGGGCGCCTGTGCGGGCTCATTGCCCTCGGGCGAACGATCAGAGGGAGAGGATCCGGGCGAGGCCCAGCCCGGAGAGTCGTTCACGTGTGGTCACCTCGGGGTGTCGGTCGCTGCATCGCCTGGCTGACAGCCATCGTCCCACGGGCAGTGGGGCGAACGACCGGGCCCTGGGGTCTCAAGTTGCCTTCAGAAGCCGCCGCGGGTGAAGGCAGACTGTGCGGATGGCAGATCATGGTGTCCCGGTACTGCGCTGGGCGGAGCTCTCTGAGGGACCGAAGCTGGTGCTCCTCGACCAGACGAGATTGCCGGCCGAGGAAGTCGAGCTGGCGTGCGAGGACGTACCTGCCCTGGTGGCGGCGATCCGGGACTTGTCAGTGCGGGGGGCGCCGCTTCTCGGTGTGGCGGGTGGCTATGGCGTCGCGCTCGCCGCCGCCCGGGGTCACGACGTGGCAGAGGCGGCAGACCGGCTGGCGTCTGCGCGGCCCACGGCGGTCAATCTTGCCGCGGGGGTGCGGCGAGTCGAGTCCGCGTACCGGGCTGCAGTCGACGAGGGGGCCGCCACCGAGCGGTCGGCGGCTGTGGCCCTGGCCGAGGCGAGGGCGCTGCACGAGGAGGACGCAGAGGCGAGTACGTGCATGGCGCAGCTGGGACGGGATTTGCTGGGCGAGCTGCTGCCCGAGGGGCGCCTCCGGCTTCTCACGCACTGCAACACCGGAATTCTGGTCTCCGGAGGGCGCGGCACGGCGTTCGCGGTGATCTCGGCGGTGCACAGCGCCGGTGAGCTGCGTCGGCTGTGGGTGGATGAGACCCGGCCGCTGTTGCAGGGTGCGCGGCTGACCGCGTACGAGGCGACACGTGAAGGGATGGCGTACAGCGTGCTGGCGGACAGCGCTGCGGGCTCATTGTTCGCCGCCGGTGAGGTGGACGCGGTGCTGATCGGAGCGGACCGGATCGCTGCGGACGGCTCCGTGGCCAACAAGGTTGGGAGCTATCCGCTGGCGGTGCTTGCGAGGCATCACGGGGTTCCGTTCGTGGTGGTCGCGCCGGTGACCACTGTGGATGCCGCCACGGAGCGGGGGGCCGACATCGTGGTGGAGCAGCGTCCAGCGGAGGAGGTGACGCAAATCTCGTCCCCGTATCAACCGGGTCGCGGCTCGGCCAGAGGTGCGGGCGTCCAGATGGCTCCGGTGGGGGCTGAGGCGTACAACCCGGCCTTCGACGTGACTCCGCCGGAGCTGGTTACAGCGATTGTCACGGAGCGTGGGGTCATCTCGCCGGTTACCAGAGAAACTGTCGCGGGGCTGTGTTCCCCGTCACGAACGAGAACGTCACGATCGGGTAATGGGATGATGAACGCATGAAGGGACGCGTCCTTGTCGTCGACGACGACACCGCACTGGCAGAGATGCTTGGCATCGTGCTGCGCGGCGAAGGCTTTGAACCGTCGTTCGTGTCGGACGGTGACAAGGCGATCGCCGCCTTTCGCGAGACCAAGCCGGACTTGGTGCTCCTTGACCTGATGTTGCCCGGGAGGGACGGCATCGAGGTGTGCCGCCTGATCCGGGCCGAGTCCGGAGTGCCGGTGGTCATGCTGACCGCGAAGAGCGACACGGTGGATGTGGTGGTGGGCCTGGAATCGGGGGCCGACGACTACATCGTCAAGCCGTTCAAGCCTAAGGAGCTGGTAGCGAGAATCCGAGCAAGGCTGCGACGGTCAGATGACCCCGCGCCCGAACAGCTGGCCATCGGGGACCTGGTGATCGATGTCGCCGGGCACTCCGTGAAGCGGGACGGGATGTCCATCGCGCTCACGCCGTTGGAGTTCGACCTCCTGGTCGCGCTGGCCCGTAAGCCCTGGCAGGTCTTCACGCGTGAGGTTCTGCTGGAGCAGGTGTGGGGCTATCGGCATGCGGCCGATACGCGCCTGGTCAACGTGCATGTGCAGCGCCTGCGCTCGAAGGTCGAGCGGGACCCGGAGAGCCCCGAGATCGTGGTGACGGTGCGCGGCGTCGGCTACAAGGCAGGGCCCGGCTGAGATGACCCGGAACGGCTCCGTCCAGCACCGCCCCAGTGTGGATGGAGCCGTACCTCAAGAGTCTGAAATATCCAAGTTCAGGCGATTGTGGCGTAGTGGGGCGCTCTTCTCGGAAGGCCTGCTTCCCGAAGGCACTACCGGACCTCGGG
>DATMEI010000426.1:0-3003 GCA_035556995.1 Streptomyces sp. | reverse complement strand
TCGACGACGGCCTTGAGCACCATCCCGTACGAGCAAAGCCCGTGCAGAATCGGCCTGTCGAAGCCCGCAAGCCGCGCGAACGCCGGGTCGGCGTGCAGGGGATTCCAGTCTCCCGAGAGGCGGTAGAGCAGTGCCTGTTCCTCGCGGATGCCGCGGCGCACCTCACGGTCGGGGCTGCGCTCCGGCACTTCCGTCTGCGCGGACGGGCCGCGTGCGCCGCCGAAGCCGCCCTCGCCCCGTACGAACAGCTGGGCCTCGGAGGTCCACAACGGGCCGTCTTCGTCGGCCGTTTCGGAGCGCAGCACGATGACGGCGGCTTTCCCCTTGTCGTAGACCGCCGCCACCGAGGAGGTCTGCGTCGCGCTGCCGCCGACCGGAACCGGCCGGTGCGTCTCGACGGTCTGCGCGCCGTGCAGCACGGCGGCCAGATCCACATCGATGCCGGGCGCCGACAGGCCGTCCACGACTCCCATGCCGCCGCCGGCCACGGTGGCGAAGCTGGGCAGTACGTGCAGCCGGCTCTCCAGGGTGTAGCGCAGTTCGTCCAGGTCGTCCGCCGGTACGCCTGCGCCGAGGCCGAGGTGGTAGAGCTGAACATCCTTGTGTTCCCAGGCGATCCGAGTGGTACGCGGCTCTGCGGACACCGCCCGCTCGACGTCGATGGGCATCGCTCTTCAGCTCCTTCGGCATGTCCGTACGCGCCGCCCCCCGGACTGGCTTGTACGGCTCCGTTCCAGTTGCGGATCACTCGCGGGCACCTGCACAAGTCCCACCGGAAGGGTAAGACTGCTGACTCCGGCCGGAAGCCGGCCCATACCTTCAAGGGGAAGTCTTGGACCCGCACAAAGCTGTTCCTCGCTCAGAGGGCGAGATCGACACCAGCATTCCGCACTCGGCACGCATCTGGAACTACTGGCTGGGCGGCAAGGACAACTACGCCGTCGACCGCGAGGCCGGCGACCAGTACCGCAACGCCTTCCCCGGCATCGACGAACTCGCCCGCGCCTCCCGCTACTTCCTCATCCGCACCATCCGTTTCCTCGCGGCGGAGGCCGGGATACGCCAGTTCCTCGACGTCGGCACCGGACTGCCCACCGTCGACAACACCCACGAGGTCGCCCAGCGCGAAGCCCCGGAGGCGAGCGTCGTCTACGTGGACAACGACCCCCTGGTCCTCGTCCACGCCAACGCGTTGCTCACCAGCTCAGCCGAAGGCAGGACCGCGTACATCGAAGCCGATCTGCGCGACCCGGAAAGGGTGCTCGCCGGTGCGCGCGAGATCCTCGACCTTTCCCAGCCCGTCGCGCTCATCCTCAGCGGCGTCCTGGGGCACGTCGCCGACAACGACGAGGCCCGCGGCATCATCGGCGCGCTCATGGCCGAACTCCCCTCCGGAAGCTACCTCTCCCACAACGACGGAATCGACGAGAACCCGGAGACCAACGCGGCGCAGGACGACTACAACGACTCGGGGGCCGTCCCGTACAACCTCCGCTCCCCGGAGGAGATCCGCAGCTTCTACGAGGGGCTGGAGCTGGTGCCGCCCGGTGTGGTGCGCATCAACCGCTGGCGCCCGGACATCGGCGACGACGGATCCACCGATGCGGCCGCCTACGGAGGTGTCGCCCGCAAACCTTGACCGTGCGGCCCGTACGGCCCGTGCGGCCCGTGCGGCCCGTGCGGCCCGGACGCGGCGCTCACCCCGGGCTGCTGCCGACGGGATCGGCGGCAGCTCGCTCCTCCTGCTCCTCCTCCGAGGTGTCCTCACGCTCCGAGCGAGGAAGCGCGAAGAGCACCAGCAGGGCGCACAGCACGAGGATCCCGGCGGCGCTGCGGAAGGCCAGCCCGTATCCGGCCGCCAGCGTCTCCGGGCTGTCGCCGCCGCCGCCGATACGGGCCGTCGCCACCGTCGAGAGCACCGCCAGCCCGAGCGAACCACCCATCGTCCGCGACGTGTTGACCAGCCCGGAGACCAGCCCGGCGTCGCCGTGGGGCACCTGCGACATGGCCACGGAGGAGAGCGGCGTGGACGCCATTCCGGCACCCATCGCCATCAGGATGCCGGGGCCGGTGACCGTTTCGAGGAAACCGCCGCCCGCGTGCATGCCGCTCTGCCACAGACAGCCGAGACCCGCCATGACCACACCGGCCAGCGCGACGTTCCGCGCGCCGCCGAGCCGCACCATCAGATGGGGCGCGGCCTTGGCGCCGATCACGATGCTGAGGGACTGCGGCACGAAGCCCAGCCCCGCCTGTACGGGGGTGTAGTGCAGCACGTTCTGCATGTACAGCGACATGAAGTACCACATGCAGAACATCGCCCCGCCGCACACGAATATGGCGGCGTTCGCAGCCGATACGGCTCTGCGCCGGAAGAGCCGCAAGGGCACCAGCGGTGCCGCCGTACGTGCCTCGACCGCCACGAAGACGACCAGCAGCACCAGCCCGGCGGCCAGCGGCACCAGAGCGGCGGCAGCCGCCCAGCCGGCGGACTCCGTCTGCACGATCCCCCAGGCCAGCGCTCCCAGTCCCGAGGTGACCAGCAGCGCGCCCGGCAGGTCGAGGCGCCGGGGAGCGCTGCCGTCCCTGGCTTCCCTCACCCACACCGCGGCGGCGACGAGCACGAGAGCGCCGACCGGCACATTGATCAGCAGCACCCAGCGCCAGGACAGCGCGTCCGTCAGCACGCCGCCCACGAGACCGCCCGCCGCTCCGCCTCCCGCGCCGACCGCGCTCCAGGTGGCGATGGCGCGGGTACGGGCGCGGCCACGGGGAAACGCCGTGGAGAGGATCGTCAGCGTCGCCGGAGCCAGAACCGCGGCTCCCGTCCCCTGGAGGCCGCGGGCGGCGAGCAGTTGCCACGGCTGTTGAGCGATGCCGCCCAGCAGGCTGGCGACGGTGAACAGCGCCAGACCGAGCAGGAAGATCCGCTTCCTGCCGAAGATGTCGGCGGCCCGTCCGCCCAGCAGCATGAAACCGGCGAAGGCGAGGGTGTAGGCGTTG
>DATMEI010000425.1:0-3550 GCA_035556995.1 Streptomyces sp. | reverse complement strand
GTCACTGATCGCCCTTGCGGGAGCCGAGGGTGACCTCGGTCGTGGCCTCCTTGCCGTCCCGCTTGTAGGTGATCTTGACCTTCTCGCCCGGCTTGTGCGTCCAGATCGTGCCGATCAGCGTCGGCCCGCTGTCGATCGTCGTGTTGTCGAGCTTCGTGATGACGTCGCCGGGCTTGAGGCCGGCCTTGTCGGCGGGGCCGTCCTTGGTGACCGCTCCCTGGTCGCCCTCGCCCCTGTTGGCGATGACGGCGCCGCCGCCCTTCTGGTCCATGGTGACCGTGGCGCCGATCACCGGGTAGACGGGCGTCCCGGTCTTGATGAGCTGGGTGGCCACCCGCTTGGCCTGGTTGACGGGGATGGCGAAGCCCAGACCGATGCTGCCGGACTGGCCCTGGCCCAGGCCGCCCTCGCCACCGGCCGACTGAATCGCCGAGTTGACGCCGATGACCGCGCCCTGCGCGTTGAGCAGCGGACCGCCGGAGTTGCCGGGGTTGATCGAAGCGTCGGTCTGCAGGGCGTTCATGTACGAGGCGTTGCTGCCCTGCCCGTCGCTGGATGCCACGGGGCGGTTCTTGGCGCTGACGATGCCGGTGGTCACGGTGCCCGACAGCCCGAAGGGTGCGCCGATCGCGATGGTGGCGTCACCGACCTGCACGTCGTTGGACTTGCCGAGGGGGAGCGGCGCGAGCTTGCGGTCGTCGGCGTTCTTGAGCTTGATGACCGCGACGTCGTAGCCCTGTGCCTTGCCGACGACCTCGGCCTCGTACCTCTTGCCGTCGGAGAAGGTCGCTGAGAGACCACCGGCGCCGCCGCTCGCGACGACGTGGTTGTTGGTGAGGATGTGGCCCTGCTTGTCGAAGACGAAGCCGGTGCCGGTTCCCTCCTCGCCGCCGCCCTTCGTCTCGATCGTGACGACGCTGGGCAGCGTTTTGCCCGCTATCCCCGCGACGGACTTGGGCGAACGGTTGAGGGCTTCAGGATCCGAGCCCGAGGTGATCGTCGTGGAGCCGGACTCCTCGCTCGACGCCCAGAAGCCGATGCCGCCTCCGATGCCTCCCGCGACCAGTGCGGCCACGAGGATCGCTGCGAGCACACCGCCCGGGACCCTCTTGCCGCCCGGCGGCGGGCCCGGCGGAACAGGGGGAGCACCCCACGGGTACTGCGGTCCGCCGGGGCCTTCAGGGCCGCCGGAGCCGGGACCGCCGGGCCCCGTACCGCCATGGCCGGTTCCGCCGTACGGATACTGCCCGCCCGGCGCTCCGCCGCCCCACGGACCGCCCTGTGCCGGCTGGCCGCTCTGGTCGTGGCCGCCAGGGCGGCCGGGGTCGCCGAAACCCGCCGTCGGCTGCGGCGGTCGGGTGGGCTGCGGTGGCTGTCCAGGCTCGGCCGGCTGTCCGGGCTGAGCCGGCTGTCCGGACGGCGTGGTCTCCGGCGTGCTCATGCTCTGCCCCTGAGAGTCGGCGGCTTCGGGTTCGGGAGCGCCGGAAACGGCGTCGTACGCCCCCTCGTTCGGCACCGTAGGGGGTTGGGGGTTCGGCCCCGCCGCCGGCGTCGTGGCAGCGCCCTCGTTCTCGGTGCTCACAGGTATCTCCTCATCAGCTGCACGCCGTCACAAGCCGGGCGTTCGCGTATTCGGATGTCCGTGGACAGCCTTTCCCATGGTGCGTCAGACGGACGTAAGCCGCTGCCCGACCCGGAGAAGCAATCCTTTAACTCGGGCAATCCGGACGCATCCGCAGCAGGCCCCCGGCAGCCGTCCGTACCCCGGTGGCACGATAACCCGGTGAGCTCACAGATCAGCCCCCGGTCGCCCCTCTCTCCGGCACGCCCCATTTCCGTCATCGCGCACCGCGGCGCGTCCGAGGCTGCCCCGGAGCACACTCTGGCCGCATACCGCAAAGCCATAGAGGCGGGCGCGGACGCACTGGAGTGCGATGTGCGGCTCACAGCGGACGGGCACCTCGTCTGCGTACACGACCGCAGGATCAACCGCACCTCCAACGGCCGCGGCGCCGTCTCCGCCCTCGAACTGGCAGATCTGGCCGCTCTGGACTTCGGCTCGTGGAAGAAGGAGGGCCCGGACGAGGACCCGTACGAGTCACCGGACCAGGAGGAGAGCGACCGCACCTCCGTACTCACCCTGGAGCGGCTGCTCCAGCTGGTTGCCGACGCGCCCCGTCCCGTCGGCCTCGCGATCGAGACGAAGCACCCGTCGCGCTGGGCCGGTCAGGTCGAGGCACGGCTGCTGGAGCTGCTGGAGAGGTACCGGCCCGTGACACCCGTACGGGTCATGAGTTTCTCCGCGCGGTCCCTGCACCGCATACGGGCTGCCGCACCGCACATCCCCACCGTCTACCTGATGCAGCTGCTGCTGCCGCGGCACCGGGACGGACGGCTGCCCTCCGGCGTCGGCATCGCGGGCCCCAGCCTGCGCATCCTGCGGGCGCACCCCGAGTACGTCGAGCGTGCACACCGTCTCGGCAACGAGGTGCACGTGTGGACGGTGAACGAGCCGCGGGACGTCGAGTTGTGCGTACGGCTCGGTGTCGACGCCGTGATCACAAACCGGCCACAGGAAGTGCTGTCACAACTGCGTTGAGAACGCCGATTGTCTTCGGTCGTGTTAGATGCGACACAGTCGCCGTCTTCGGAAGACGTCCGCGCGATCCCAATTCGCCCTGATTGCAAACCTCTTACCAGGTGTGCGTCGATGCACTCGCTCTGTATTCGATCCTCGCAATTGCGTCAAGCAACGCCGCGTGGCCGGTTTCCGCCAGACGTTCCCGGGGCATCCATCGAATTGGCGTGGGGCAAAGGAGGTCTCGGGGGTGGCGTTCGTTATGGCACAGAACGTGCCTGCTTCGTCGACGATGGCCGTACCTCACGGCCCGGCCGGCGTAGGGGCTGCGCGGCGCAGAATGCGCGCGGACCTGCTTGCGAGCGGGGCCACGGACACGGTTGTGGACGACGCGGTTCTGATCCTTTCCGAACTGCTCAGCAACGCGTGCCGGCACGCGAGGCCGTTGAGCCGCGACGAATCCGTACGAGCAAGCTGGAACCGCGACCGGGATGGCGAGTTGACCATTTCCGTGACGGACGGCGGCGGCCCCACACGGCCCCTTCCGGCAACTCCCTCGATCAGCGCGCGAGGAGGCCGCGGCCTGGCCATCATCGGTGCTCTCTCCCGCGATTGGGGCGTGCGGGAGGAACTCCACGAAATCGCCGGCGGAACGCAGCAGCCGGGCGGTGAACCGGGCAGGGGCGTGACTGTCTGGGTCGTCCTCGCCGGGGAGGGCGGCATCGGGGAAGGTCTCGCGGACAGCCTGGCTCTCGACCTTGCGGCGGTCGAGGAGCTGCACTGAGCGGTACGTCGGGGCGGCCCGCTCTCCCTCTGCGCGGGATGCGGGCGGACGACACGCGGAACGCGTACCGCGAAGGGCTCAGCGGCTAGGCTCACGGCGACAGTTGGTACGGGCGGCGCGCGCCGCCTGCCGCTCGTTTCAGCGGGCGGCCGACCGCTGAAACGCACGCCAAGGACCGACCGCACCGC
>DATMEI010000424.1:0-5066 GCA_035556995.1 Streptomyces sp. | reverse complement strand
CACTCGCCCATCGGGTCGCCGGGAGGGTCACCGCGGATCGCGAGCACGTTGCGGATGCCCGCGTCGGCGTACTGACCGATGACGTTGCGCAGCTCGGACCGTGAGTGATTGACAGCGGTGAGGTGGGCGACGGGTGTGAGCGTCGTCTCGGCGGCGATCCGCTCGGTGTTGCGGACGGTCCCCTCACGGGAGGAGCCGCCCGCGCCGTAGGTCACGGAGACGAAGGTCGGCGAGACCGCTTCGATCCGCCGCAGTGCGTTCCACAGCGAGCGTTCACCCTTCTCGGTTTTGGGTGCGAAGAACTCGAAGGAGTAGGAGCGCTGCCCGGATGCGAGCAGGTCACGCACCGTGGTCGTGCGGTCTGTCCTGGTAGCTGAGATACCGATGGCCATGGTTGAAGGCTATCGGCCTTGGCTAGAGGGCAACGGGCAGTCGACGATCATCGCGTCCGTTCCGTCCCCTTTGAGGCGCGTGTGACCAGGGGCGGCGAGCGGCCTCAGGCGGGGAAATCAGCGCTCTCAGCTCACCGGCCGGAGTCCCGCCGCTCCATCTTCCCCGGCGCGCTCCCGCAGCCTCTTTGCCAGCGCCGCAGCGGCGGTCTCCGGGTCGTCCGCGCCGGTGAGGACCCGTACGACGACCACACGCCTGGCACCCGCGTCGAGCACCTGATCCAGATTGGACGCGTCGATCCCGCCGATCGCGAACCAGGGCCGCGCGGAGGCGAGAGACGCCGCGTACCGCACCAGAGGCAGGCCGGGCGCGTGCCGCCCCGGTTTGGTGGGGGTGGGCCAGCAGGGACCGGTGCAGAAGTAGTCCACACCCGGCTCGGCGACCGCCGCCGCCACCTCCGCCTCGGCATGGGTGGAACGGCCGATCAGGATCTCCTCGCCGAGGACTGCACGGGCCGCCGGTACGGGCAGGTCGCCCTGGCCGAGGTGCAGCACATCCGAACCGGCCGCGTGCGCGACATCGGCGCGGTCGTTGACAGCGAGCAGCTTGCCGTGGCGCCGGCAGGCGTCTGCGAAGACCTCGAGATGCTCGAGCTCCTCGGCGGCCTCCATGGTCTTGTCCCGCAGCTGCACGATGTCGACGCCGCCCCGTAGGACCGCGTCCAGGAACTGCGGCAGGTCGCCCTGCTCCTTGCGGGCGTCGGTGCACAGATACAGCCGCGCGTCGGCGAGCTGGTGGCGGGCTGTGGCGGCGGCGCTCATGACGTCCCCCTGCTGGGGCGTACGGGCCGGGCCACCGTGGCCCGGCCCGTACGCCCGTGGATGAGTGTGTGTCTGTGTGTGCGCCCAGGTGTGCCGTGGGGACGTCCTGGGGGCGCACTGCACGGGTTGTACGTGTCGTCGTGCTGGAAGTCGATGTACTGGACTCGCCGGGTGTGCTGGACGGACTGGATGCGCCCGGATCACACGGCGAGTGCCTGAGCTCTGCGCTTCACCTCTGTTCCGCGGTTCTCGCGCAGGGCCTGCGCCGGGGTGCCGGGCAGGCTCTCATCGTCGGTGAAGAGCCATTCCAGCATCTCCTCATCGCTGAAGCCGTCGTCCTTGAGGAGCGTGATCGTGCCGCTCAGGCCCTTCACGATGCGGCCGTCGCCGATGAAGTCGGCGGGGACCTGCAGAGTCCGCCCCTCCCCCCGGCGTACCGCGATCAGCTGGCCTTCCTTGACCAGCTGCCTGGCACGGGTCACCGGCAGGTCCAGCTTTTCGGCCACATCGGGGAGCGTGAGCCAGGCGGGGACGAGAGCATCGGTCTTTGCATCAATCTCTGTCACGCTACCCAGCGTGCCATCCCGCTGTGACAGTCACTACTGTGCGGCAGCCACTGCGCGGCTTTCTTCAGCTACTTGACGGCTCTCTTCAACGGCACTGCGGCGTCGGCCAGCCGCTCTCCGTCGACCCGCTGGCCGCGCTCGATGAGCTTTCTGCCCTGTGCCAGATCGCGTGGACGGCCGACCGCCAGCAGAGCCGTCAGGGCCCCGTCCTGCAACCAGCAGACCGACCAGGCGGCCTCCCGCGGGTCACCGCGCCGGACGAGCTCGTCCTCTTGCCTGTGGTGACCGGCGTACTGGACGAAGCGGCCGAACTGTTCCGACCAGAAGTAGGGCACCGGATCGTAGACGGCGCCTTCTGCCTCGCCGTCCGGCAGTCCCTCGGCCGCGATGTTCCTCGCCACCACCCGCGGGCCCTGCAGGGCGTTGTCCCAGTGGTGGACGAGCAGCCGTTCGCCGTACCGGGCGGAGGGGAACGACGCGCAGTCGCCGACCGCGTAGACGTGCGGCACGGAGGTACGGAGCCGCTCGTCCGCCCGGATCGCCCCTCGCTCGTCCAGCTCGATGCCGGAACCTGCCAGCCAGCCAGTCGAAGGCCGGGACCCGATGCCGACGACGACTGCGTCGGCAGGCACCCGCGTGCCGTCGGCGAGCAGCACTCCTCCCTGCTCCACGGACTCCACCGCGACTCCCGTACGGAGCTCGGCACCGCTCTGCTCGTACCACTCGCGCATGTGCGCGGTGACCTCCGACGGCAGCGCTCCGGGCAGCGGCTGGGCGGCGGCTTCCACGACGGTGACGGCACAGCCCGCCTCGCGCGCGGCCGTGGTGAATTCCGCGCCGATCCAGCCCGCGCCGACGACCACCACGGAGGCTCGCGCGGCCAGTACGGGCCGGAGCCGGGCCGCGTCGTCCAGTGTGCGCAGCAGATACAGACCCGGGACGCCCTCGCTGCCCGGCAGTGCGACCGGTTCGGCGCCGGTGGCGATGACGAGCTGGTCGTAGGCCACCGCGCCGGCCTCGGTCTCCAGAAGCCGCTCGGCCGTGCGCAGCCCGGTCACACCCCGGCCGAGTTCCAGCTCGACATCGAGCGCGCCGAAGTCGACGTCGAAGGAGGAGTCGTCGGTCTTGCCCAGGAGCACTGCCTTGGACAACGGCGGGCGGTCGTAGGGCTGATGGGGCTCATTGCCGATCAGCCGGATCGCTCCGGGCCAACCCTCGTCCCGCAGTTGTACGGCTGTCTGCACGCCGGCCATTCCCGCACCCGCGATGACCACCCGCTGCCTGCTCCGACTGTCGCTCACACAGGCAACTCTATGCCGGTGCGGACTGCTGGAACCGAGGCCGAGGGGCATCTGTCCGTACGCCGCCCGGCGCACGTCCGGAGCAGCGCAGTACGCTTGTCCGAGCACCACGTACAAGCACGGCAGACATGACATTCGCGGGAGTCCGGCGCACCGGGCTGAGAGGGAGGCTGGCGGCCTCCGACCGTACGAACCTGATCCGGGTCATTCCGGCGAAGGGAGTTCCAGCGTTCTCATGCGTCCGAGCAGCACACCGCGAACTGCCGGTTCCCGGCCGGACTCAGGGCCGGCCCCACACCCCGACGTACTCGTCGTCGGCGGCGGCATCATCGGACTCGTCACAGCCTGGCGGGCGGCACAGCGCGGGATGCGCACCACTGTCGTCGACCCCGAACCCGGCGGCGGTGCCGCACAGGTGGCCGCGGGCATGCTTGCCGCCGTCACCGAACTCCACTACGGCGAGGAAGCCCTCCTCGGCCTCAACCTCGCCTCGGCCGCCCGCTATCCGGACTTCGTGGCGGAACTGGAGGAGGCGAGCGGACAGGAGACCGGCTACCGCGCCTGCGGCACGCTCGCTGTCGCGCTGGATGCGGACGACCGCGCGGATCTGCGTGAACTGCACGCGCTGCAACAGCGTTGCGGGCTGGACTCGCAGTGGCTCTCGGGCAGGGAGTGCCGCCGGCTGGAGCCGATGCTCGCTCCGTCCGTACGGGGCGGGCTGCGCGTGGACGGCGACCACCAGGCGGATCCGCGGCGTCTCGCCACCGCGCTGCTGCTGGCCTGCGAGCGCGCGGGAGTCACCTTCCGGCGCGAGTGGGCTGTGCGTGTCTCGGCCACGGACGACCGGGCCACTGGCGTGACGCTCGGCGACGGCACCGCAGTGCAGGCCGGGCAGACCGTCCTCGCTGTCGGCTCGTACGCCTCACGTCTGGAGGGGCTGCCGTCCGAACTGGTCCCGCCGGTGCGTCCGGTCAAGGGCCAGGTGGTCCGGCTGCGCATGCCGCCGTCCTCGTACGGCCCCTTCCTCTCGCGCTCCGTGCGCGCTGTCGTACGGGGCAACCACATCTACCTGGTGCCGCGCACCACCGGCGAGCTGGTGATCGGCGCCACCAGCGAGGAGATGGGCTGGGACACCACGGTCACGGCGGGCGGCGTGTACGAACTGCTGCGTGACGCCCACGAACTGACCCCCGGTCTCACCGAGCTGCCGCTGACCGAGACCTGCGCGGGACTGCGCCCGGCCTCACCCGACAACGCGCCGCTGCTGGGTCCCACCGCGCTCCCGGGGCTTCATCTCGCCACCGGGCACTACCGCAACGGCGTACTGCTCACACCGGTCACCGGCGACGCCATGGGCGAACTGCTGGAGACCGGCGAACTCCCCGAGCAGGCCCGCCCCTTCACTCCGCGGCGGTTCACACAGCCGTACCCGTCACACGCCCCTACCGGCAGCGAGCCACAGGAGCAGTCAGCATGACGACCCTCCCCTCTCCCTCCTCTTCCCCCTCCCCCGCCGCGACCGTCACCGTCTCGGTGAACGGCGCGCCCCGTGACGTCCCTTCCGGTCTCACCCTCGATCAGCTGGTCGCCGCTCTGACCACGGCACCCTCCGGAGTCGCCGCGGCCGTGAACGAGACCGTCGTCCCGCGCGGCCAGTGGCCGACGCTGGGTCTGGCCGAGGGCGACCGCGTCGAAGTACTGACCGCCGTACAGGGAGGCTGACCCGACATGACAGACACCGTGGCCGCCGCCCCGGCCGAACCGGCCTCCGCCTCCGGATCGCCGCACGGAGCACCGGATCCGCTCGTCATCGGCGACCGCTCCTTCACGTCCCGGCTGATCATGGGTACGGGCGGCGCGCCCAGCCTCGACGTCATGGAACGCTCCCTGGTGGCGTCGGGCACCGAGCTGACGACGGTCGCGATGCGCCGCCTCGACCCGGGCGTCCAGGGTTCCGTGCTGTCCGTACTGCACAAGCACGGCATCGG
>DATMEI010000423.1:0-10678 GCA_035556995.1 Streptomyces sp. | reverse complement strand
AGATGATGGCGTCGGCGTAGAGAATGCCGGCCAGCCATACCGCGCCGAGGATTCCCGCGATGGCGGCGAGCGGACCGAACGTGGCCAGCACATCACCGTGTGAACTGAAGTGGGCGCCGACCGCCTGCCATCCCTCCGCCTTGATCGCACTTGTCGGCACGGCGCCGATGAATGCGATCTGCAGCCCGATGTAGATGATTCCGCAGATGACGACGGAACCGATAAGGGTCAGCGGCACATTGCGCTTGGGATTGTCCGTCTCGCCGGCGAGTTCGACACCCTGGCGGAATCCGAAGAAGGAGAAGGCGATCCCCGCGGTCGCCACGGCCGAGAAGACGCCCTGAGAACCGTAAGGAGCGAATCCGCCGAGCGCCGGTGACGAGAAGTGCGAAGGCTCGAAGGCCAACCCGAAGAAAACCCCGATGACGACGAGGATGACCGCGAGCTTCCACCACACGAGCACGTTGTTGATACGCGCGAACCAGCGCACTCCGAAGAAGTTGACGACTACGAAGACCGCCATCAGCAGGACGGAGACGACGGTGCCGGCGGGCGTGAGAACCGCTTCGCCCTCCTGGATGCGCTGCAGCCACGGCACGTAGTTCGTGGAGTACTGCACGACTGCCAGGACTTCCACGGGTGCCACCGCGGCGGCGGCGATCCAGGTGACCCAGCCTATGGAGAAGCTCGTGAAGGAGCCGAACGAATAATGCGGATACCGTGCGACGCCACCGGAGTGCGGGAACATCGTGCCCAGTTCGGAATACGTCATCCCGATGATGACGAACATCACGCAGCCGATGCCCCAGGAAATGATGGCCGCCGGTCCGGCCAGTTGTGCGGCGTCCAAGGCGCCGAATAGCCAGCCGGAACCGATGATGGACCCGACTGCTGTGAACAGCAGGCCGATCGTGCCGAATTCCCGCTTCAGTTTTCTGTCGTCGCCGCCCTCGTGGAGTGGTACCTCGGGGCTGGTGTCGACGGCCATGTAACGGCCTCCTCCTGCTACTGACACGTAATCGTCGACTGAGCCGCGATGGGTTTCCACGGCTCTGCGGAACCACAGCAGGGTGCGCGCACTACCCCATATCTGTCCAGTGCGAGCAATGTTCCGGGGGGAACTCTTGAAGAAGACGCGAGAAAACTCAGGGGAATTCCGGTCATGGTGTGATGTAAAGAGCGTCCCGATTCGTGCGTCTCATGCGCCCGCTTTGCGAAAGTAATGTGTACCCAACGTCATGGACACGCTTGCCATGGCGATGGCTGCGAGCGCCCCGACCGCCACGCTCCCGCTCGCGTAGTCCCCGACGAAGGCAGCACGCACCGCGTCCACCAGATGCCGAATCCGGCGAAGGCCGAGCTGAACAGGCCGAGTTGGACGAGCAGGCCGGGTACGAGCGTCTGCCAGGAGTCACCCCTCCCGCCGAGCGGCACCTCAGATGAGACATCAGTGGGTTCCTTGTCCGCTCAGTCCGCTCAGTCCGACTCGGACGTTCCTTCGGCTGCGACCTCGCCACGGTCGACGATCACGAGACGCCCGGCGAGGGCCTCGGCCTCGTCGAGGTAGTGGGTGGTGAGGAAGACGGTGGTGTGCAGCTCGTCGTTCAGCGTCCGGATCAAGTCCCACAACTCGGCCCGGCTGCCGGGGTCCAGACCGGTCGTCGGCTCGTCCAGGAAGAGGATCTCCGGCCGGTGGGTGAGCCCCATGGCGATGTCGAGCCGCCTGCGCCGGCCGCCGGAGAGTGAGGCGCACTTGCGGTTCAGCAGCGCGCTGAGACCGAGGCGGGCCGCCAGCTCCTCGGTCCGGGCGGCAGCCTCGGCCTTGGGGGTGCGGTAGAAGCGGGCCTGGGTGACCAGTTCCTCGCGGACCGAGACGTTCGGGTCGACGCCACCGGACTGCGCCACGTATCCGATCTTCCTCCGTACGCCTGCGGGGTCCCGTACGAGGTCGTGGCCCGCGACGGTCGCGCTGCCCGCGGTCGGCGTGAGGAGCGTGGTGAGCATGCGCAGGGTGGTGGTCTTCCCCGCGCCGTTCGGACCGAGGAATCCGAGGATCTCACCGCGCTCGACGGTGAGTTCGATGCCACGTACGGCCTCGACCGGTCCGGTCCTGGTCTGGAAGGTGCGTGTCAGTCCTGAGGTCTGGAGGACGGGTGTCATGGCGGACACAAAAGCAGGCTCACTTAAATTTTGCGGTGACTCCAATATTTCAACGAGTGCAGTGCATGTCTAGGATTGGCGCCATGGCCAGTGGTGAGAGCGCCCCGGCGGAGGGCCGCAGGGAGCGGAAGAAGAGGGAGACCCGTCAGCGGATCTCGGACATCGCCACCGGTCTGATGATGGATCGAGGCTTCGACGCGGTGACCATCGCCGAGATCGCGGAGGCCGCCGATGTCTCGGTCAACACCGTCTACAACCACTTCCCGGCCAAGGAGGACCTCTTCTTCGACCGGGAGGAGGAGATGGCGAGCCGGCCCTCCCGCATCGTGCGGGAGCGGAAACCCGGAGAGTCCGCGGCGGACGCGCTGCTGAAGCGCATGCGCGCGGATGTCGCCGAGCGCAACATCCACGGTGGCGCACGGGAGGGTTTCGAGGCGTTCGCCCGCTGTGTGCGCGACGCGCCGACGCTGATCGCGCGTCTTCACGTGATCCAGCAGCGCACCGCCGACCACCTGGCTGAGACCCTGCGGGAGGAGGCCTCGGCCACACCTGGCGATCCCCGCCCGGATCTGGTCGCAGGCCAGTTGACGAACCTCGGCGTTGTCGTCTTCCGGTCGACCTCACTCGCCGTCGCGAGAGGCGTGGAAGAGGATCAGGTGGTACGGGACGCGCTGCACCGCATCGACGTCTTCGAGTCCCTCGTCTCCGAGGAGTTCCTCAACTACGCGGTGCGGTCCGGCGGATGAGACGCGGCACCCCTCCGGCGCAGGACGCATCGGCCGAACTCGGCCAACCTGCGCGGATCGGGCGGCGCCGGTGTGATGTCCGCCATGTGAGACGTGACGCGTGTCTCTTCAGCGCCACAAGATCTCCGTGAGGCGCTAATGTCCGGCCAACAGGCGTTGAAGTGAAGGCAAGGCTAGGTGGCTGTCGTGGCGAAGAAGCTCGCCGTCATCGGTGCCGGGCTCATGGGCTCCGGCATCGCTCAGGTCTCGGCTCAGGCGGGCTGGGACGTGGTTCTGCGCGATGTGACAGGCGAGGCGCTCACGCGAGGCACGGACGGCATCAAGCGTTCGTACGAGAAGTTCGTGAGCAAGGGCAAGCTCGAAGCCGGGGAAGCCCAAGCCGCGCTGGAGCGCATCACCACCAGCACCGACCTGGACGCGGCAGCCGACGCGGACGTCGTGGTCGAAGCCGTCTTCGAGAAGATCGAAGTCAAGCGTGAGATCTTCGGCAGGCTCGACACGCTGGTGAAGGACGAGACGATCCTCGCCTCCAACACCTCTGCCATTCCGATCACCAAGATCGCCGCAGCGACCGCACGCCCCGAACGGGTCGTCGGCACACACTTCTTCTCGCCCGTCCCGATGATGGCGCTGTGCGAACTCGTACGCGGACACCGCACCAGTGACGAAACCCTCGCCACCGCACGTGAGTTCGCCGAGTCCGTGGGCAAGACGTGCATCGTCGTCAACCGTGACGTGGCCGGCTTCGTCACCACGAGGCTCATCTCCGCCCTCGTCGTCGAGGCGGCAAAACTCCACGAGTCCGGCGTGGCCACAGCCGAAGACATCGACACAGCCTGCAAGCTGGGCTTCGGCCACGCCATGGGGCCGTTGGCCACGGCCGATCTCACGGGCGTCGACATCCTTCTGCACGCCAGCGAGAACATCTACACCGAGTCGCAGGACCCGAAGTTCGCGCCTCCGGAGTCGATGCGAAGGATGGTCGACGCCGGCGACATCGGACGTAAGAGCGGCCGCGGCTACTACGACCACTGACCGGCACCCACCGCACAGCACGAGACATCGCGAGATCGAAAACCGCGCAACACACGCGCGTTCAATACGGCTTCGCCCGCGAGGGTGATTTCCGTATCGGTTCGAGCACAGACGGCAACCAGATTGCGGTAATCGCAGTCAGTTGTAGTGAGACATTCAGACGTAAAGGTACGTGGACCAGCCACAGATCCGGGGAGCAGCTATGCATATCAGGGGCGACCACGCCGAGCTGGCCGTCGGGGGTCGCCTCGACGTCCGGAGCGCGGCGGACGCCCGTACGGTCCTGCACTCCGCCGTCGACTCAGGCGACGGCGACCTGGTGCTGGACCTGGCCGGACTCGACTCCTGGGACGCGACAGGGCTCGGCGTGATCATGGGGGCGCACCGCAGGGCGGGGCGGTGCGGACGCAGGCTCGTGCTTCGTGACGTACCGCCGCAGATGCAGCGGCTGTTGGTGGCCACGCGGCTGCACCGGATCCTCGCCATCGAAGGCGGGCTCCCGGCCTCCGAGGCGCAGATCCTCACGAAGCCTTGACTGCCGGGGCGGTTCAGCTCTCGCCCGCTTGGTAATACTGTGCCGGAAGCAGCGCCCGGTGCTGCCGTTCGCGCCGACCTGCGACGGGAGAAGCCGAAAAATGGCGGGGCGTGCTCGTACCACAGCTACCGCAGCTACTGGGGGCATCCACCATGGTTCAGCACGGCAACACTCAGCACGGCGGTGAGCAGGACGAAGGCGGCGGCAGCGAGGCCGGCGCCGCCTGGAGCGACGCCGAGGAGGCGGGTCCACACCCGCCGGTGCGGCTCGTCGCGGGTGCGTATCTGCTCACGGTCAACGCGGTCGACGGCAGCGAGATCGAACCCTGCCCGTCATCCGAACTGCCCGGCGGGCCCCGCAAACTGAGCCCTGACGAGCGGTCGTCGCAAGGCCCCGCCGCCACCCTCACGGGTGGTACACCGGCCGGGGTGTTCGCCATTCCCATGCTGGAGCGTGAGGAGGAGCGCGAGCGGCTCGCACGGCAGCTCGCGCGCGGACGCTCCGTACGACTGACCGGACCTTCGGGTGCCGGACGGACGACGCTGCTGAACGCCGTGGCCGAGGACGTGGCCGGGCTCGCCCCCGACGGCGTCGTGCGGCTGAGCGGATACCACCGCACGCCCGAGGACCTGCTGCAGGAACTCTTCTCGGCCGTGCACGACGCCCCCCGCCACCGTCCCTCGGTAGCGGAAATACGAGCGGCCCTGCACGACATCGGCGCCGTCGTCATCATCGACGACCTCGCATTCGGCGGTGCCGCTCTCGACCAACTCCTCGACGCCACCCCGGAATGCGCCTTCCTGCTCGCCGCCACACCGGACGTCGCCGCCCCCTCTGCCGACGTCCACGTGGAAGAGGTCCCGCTCACCGGACTCAGCCGTACCGGCTGTCTGGAACTGCTCGAACTCGCCGTGCGACGGCCGCTGACGAACGAGGAGACCGACGCGGCAGGCGATCTGTGGTTCGGCTCGGAGGGAATCCCGGAAGGGCTGCCGCTGCGTTTCGTACAGGCCGGGGCGCTCCTGCGGCACGGCAGCGCCGAGGACTTGAGCAGCTGCGGGGACGCCGGCATGAGCGCCCTCGTCGCCGGGCAGCTCTCCGGCGAGGCGCGTGAGGCGCTGCGCTTCGCCCTCTCCCTGGGCGGCGAACTTCCGCACCACACACGTCTGCCCGCTCTGACGGGCGAGCCGCAAGCCGGTGACGCCGTGGCCGAGCTGGCCGGCGCCGGTCTCGTCACCGCGGCCGGTGCGCGCTTCAGGCTGGCGGCCGGTGTCAGCGAAGAGCTGAACGCGTCGGGTCACGGGGACGGCACGGACGACCGGGCCCTGAGCGCCGCACATCACTACAGCTGGTGGACGGGCCACGGCAGCGCCGGTGCCGAGCGTGTCGGCGCGGAGGCGGACGCGGTACTCGCCGCCGTACACGGCGCACACCGTGGCGGGCACGCGAGCGCAGCGGTACTGCTCGCGCGTACGGCCGCGCCGGTGCTCGCCGGAACGCTGCGCTGGAGCGCGTGGGAGCGCGTGCTGCGCGCGGGCCAGGAGGCGGCGCGCACATCGGGCGAGGTCGCCGAAGAGGCCTACTTCCACCACGAGTTGGGGGTGCTCGCTCTGTGCGGCGGGCAGCTGCAGCGTGCGCACGCGGAGCTCGACGCGTCCATCGCGCTGCGCGGAGCTCTGGCCGACCAGCAGGGCACGATCGCGGGACGACGGGCATTGGCGCTGGTCACGGACGCGATGGCCGCGGTGGAGCACGAGCAGCAGTCCGAGGACGGGTTCGGGCACGCGGCCCCGCCGTCGGCCGCTCCCGCAGCCGTCCCCATCCCGGAGCCGGAACCGCAGCCGGCGTCTCCGGCTGACGAGGCACCCACGTCACGGTTGGCCGGTGCTTTCCGGCAGGGAAGCGGCGCACGGCACGAGGTCCGGAGGGACGAGGCCGAGACCGCGCGGACAGTGGCGGCAACGGCTCGTCACCGTACGGACGACGGAGCAGGCGGCAAGGGCGGTACGCACGCCGCGGTCCGCTCGCGCAGGCCCAGCAGACGCGGAAACATGGCGGCCGCGGGAGCGGGCGCCGTACTGATGGCCGTACTGGGCACGATCATGGGGCTCGGCTCCATGCCGGATGACGGGCCCGGCCCCTCGGACCGGGGCAACAAGCCCGGCTCCTCGTCCACGCAGCCGGAAGAGAGCGATCTGAACGCGGACGATCCGGAGTCCGGCAGCCCGGAGAGCAAGGACCGCGATTCGAAGAAGCCCAGTTCCAGCAGCACGGCGCCGGGAGCTTCGGACAGCGCGAGCGGGCCGCGGCCCAGCGACAGCAGTTCCGAACCCGGCGAGGAGCCGTCCGGCAGCGAGCCGGGCGGCGCGGGCGGTTCGAACGGATCCGGTGGTTCTGACAACGGCGGTACGGACAGCGGTGGTTCCGACGGTGGTACCGACGACGGCGGTACGTCCGACGGCGGCACGGACAGCGGCGGCGCCGATGACGGTGGTACGTCGGACGGCGGCACGGACAGCGGTGGTACGGACGGCGGCACCGATGACGGTGGTACGTCGGACGGCGGCACCGACAGCGGTGGTACCGACAGTGGCGGCACGGACAGCGGCGGTACGTCCGACGGCGGTACCGACAGTGGTGGCACGGACAGCGGCGGTACGTCCGACGGCGGCACCGGCAGCCCGTCCCCGACCGAGTCCCCGATCGCCTGACGCCCGTACGACCCGGACCCGGACCCGGACCCGAGCGCGGGTCCGGCCGGGGGTCAGGACACGGGCTGGCCCGTGGCCTCGCCGCGCGCGTGCTCCTTGCGTACGAAAGCCCTGCGCAGCGCGTGGTAGGGGTCGTCCGGATCGAAGAACTGGCTGCGCATCCTGCTCAGTTCCTCCCGCCGGTACTCGGCCAGCGGCTTGTCCGCCTCGTCCCGGGCGCGCGACGCGGCTTTCTTCGCGAGGCGCCCCCGCAGCCCCGCAGCCCGCGCCGCGACGGCTGCCATGCGGGACGTCTCGCGGGCGAAGTCGCGCGGTGCGGCATGCACCAGCTGATCGACGAGGCCCATCGCTGCGGCGGCGTCAGCGCTCAGTGGTGCCGCCTCACGCATGAGGCGTTCCGCCGTGGCGTCGCCCACACGACGGGGCAGTGTGTACGTCCAGTACTCGGAGCCGTACAGGCCCATCAGGCGGTAGTGCGGGTTCAGTACGGCTCCCGGCCGGCACCACACCTCGTCCGCCGCGAGTGCCAGCATCACCCCGCCCGCCGCGGTGTTCCCGCCCAGCGCTGAGACCACCAGACGGTCGGTGGTCAGCAGCACGGCCTCGACCAGGTCGTCCATGGCCTGGATGTTGGCCCAGGACTCCGCCGCCGGGTCCGCCGCGGCCTCGATGACGCCCAGGTGGATGCCGTTGGAGAAGAAGTCGCGGGCGCTGCCCAGCACGAGCATCGACGTCGGACGCGAAAGGGCGAAGCGGTAGGCCGCCAGCAGACGCCGGCAGTGTGCCGTGCTCATCGCGCCACCGGGGAAGGAGAACCAGAGGAAGCCCACCTGGCCCTTCTGCTCGTACCGGATGTCCGTCCAACTGCGCACGCCCTCGGGCATCTCCAGCGGCGCCGGAACCCCGGGTACGGACGACGGAAGGCGGGCGCCCAGGGCATCCACCGCCGGCTGCTTGAAGGTTGACGGCCCGCCCGGTGTGCGGCGGGGCCTCAGCTGGGGGATCCAGACGGCTCCGTCACGTGTCGCGCGGCAGATCGCGCCGGCACGGGTGGCCACGATCTCCCCGGGGGCGCCCCTCAGTTCCTCCTCGGGGTGTCCGCCGTGCAGGAACCACTGCGCGCCCAGCAGTTCGTCGAGCACACCGGGCTGCGAGTCCGCGCCGCGCAGCTTGCGCAGCACCGTCCCGGTGGTGTCGGCGGCCCAGTCGATCCGGCGCAGGTCCTGGCTGAAGTACGGACGGCGGACCACGTCGATCTCGGGGGCGTGCTGGGGCTGCGGCTTGCACCGGCCGGATTCGAAGCGTTCAACGGCCAGTTTCACGGCGGTCATTGCTGCATCCGCTGCTTCGCCGCGGTAGATGTCGCTCTTGCCGGCCGCCGGCACGCGGAAGGAGACCGAGGCCCAGACGTCTCCCGCGTCCATCTCGGCGTCCGCCTGGAGCACGGTCACCGCCCACCGTCCGGCCCCGGCACTGATGGCCCAGTCGAGAGCGGACGGGCCGCGGTCGCCGGGCGGGCCGGGATGGACGATGAAACAGACGTGCGCCGCCCACACGTCCTCCGGCAGCGCGGTCTTGAGCATCGGCGCGATGATCAGCTCGGGGCCGTGGCGGCGTACGGCCTCACGAACGGCGTCGTCGTCGCCCCCCAGGACCAGATCCAACTCGTGGTGGCAGTCGCCCAGTTCCGCGTGCACGCGCTGGGTGAGGCTGTTGAACGCACTGGCCACGAGCAGGATGCGCACCGCACACCTCCGGGTCCGGGGCGCCGGGGCCCGCTGCCCAGGCGCAGGCAGCCTCGGACGGTATCCCAGGGCATGCCGCGGCGACCGGAGCCGGGCGGCGCGTGGTCCTGGAGTGCCCCGTCCGGCCGTATGACTTTCGGAAAAGGTGAACGATCGGACGGGCTGGAGCCTCGGAGGAGCCCGGCGTCGGAGGAGCCGCGCTTCGGGAGGGCAGGGCCTCAGAAGAGCCGGAGCCGGTCGTCCTCGATGCCGCGCAGCGTGTCGTAGTCGAGGGTGACGCAGCCGATGCCGCGGTCGGAGGCCAGCACACGCGCCTGAGGCTTGATCTCCTGCGCCGCGAAGACCCCCTTGACCGGGGCCAGATGAGGGTCGCGGTTGAGGAGTTCGAGATACCGGGTCAGCTGCTCGACGCCGTCGATCTCACCGCGCCGCTTGATCTCGACGGCGACCGTCGTGCCCGTGTCGTCGCGGCCGAGGATGTCGACCGGGCCGATCGCGGTCGGATACTCGCGGCGGATCAGCGACCAGCCCTCGCCGAGTGTCTCCATGCGGTCGGCGAGGAGTTCCTGCAGATGGGCCTCGACACCGTCCTTGATCAGGCCCGGGTCCGCACCCAGTTCGTGCGAGGAGTCATGGAGGACCTCCTCCATGGTGATGATCAATTTCTCGCCCGCCTTGTTCTGCACGGTCCAGATCGAGTTGGAGCTCTCCTCGGACTCCTTGACCGTGCACGGCGGTGACATCCAATTGAGAGGTTTGTACGCGCGGTCGTCCGCGTGTACGGAGACCGAGCCGTCGGCCTTGACCAGGATGAGACGCGGGGCGAGAGGGAGATGGGCGGTGAGCCTGCCGGCGTAGTCGACCGAGCACCGGGCGATGACGAGACGCATGGTCGGTCACGCTAGCGGAAGCAGTGCCCGCGATGCGATTCGCCCTTGATCGCCCCCTTCAACTGTGGCCGGATGTATACCCATTCGCATGGTGCGGTCACCCTCCGCCCCTTAACGTTAACGATGGGGGGTGTCGCCGTACGGAGTCGTTTGATCACTCGACACCGAGCGGGTCCCTCCAGTCCATCAGGCAGACCCCTGAATCCCCAGGGGTCGCGAGAGGAGACCCCATGTCGCTCGACGTCTCACCGGCACTGTTGGCACAGGCCGAGCGGGGCGAAGTCGACGAAGTGGAATTCGTCGACTGCGTCCGTTCTTCCCTGCCGTACGCATGGGAGATGGTCAGCTCCCTGGTGGCTCAGCTGAAGGTGGACGGTGGCGAGTTCGCCGACAACCAGACGCCGCCGCCGGACGAGAAGGCACGCGGCCAGCTGCTGCGCGCCCTGGCAAGTGATGCGATACGCGGCGCGCTCGAACGGCACTTCGGCGTGCGGCTCGCCTTCCAGAACTGCCACCGGGTCGCGGTCTTCCCCCTGGACTCCGCGGTGGACGACCGGCTGGCGCGCTTCACCTCGGTCCGGGGGCAGCTGCTGAACCAGTCGCCGACGCTCCGCGACTGCTGACTCACGCTGATCCACGGCTGATCCACTGACCGCCCGCCCGCCGGCCGCCGACATCAGTGGCCGGTACCCGTGCCGCGCTGCCGCTGCTCCCGTGAGCAGCGGCAGCGTGCTGCGGGACTGCTGCTGTTCCCGTGAGCGGTCGAAGTGTGCGGACCGGAAGGCAGGCGGGTCGGCGGGCAGGCCGGTCGGCGAGGCGGCCGGGGAGGTCACTGCGCCGGGGGGAGCAGTGTCAG
>DATMEI010000422.1:0-5048 GCA_035556995.1 Streptomyces sp. | reverse complement strand
GCACCGATCCTTGCTGCTCCCCTGGAGGTGAGCGAGTCATGGCCATGCCTCTGCGTCAGACCGTCCGAATCGGCAGCTATCTCTTCCAGCAGAAGCTGCGCGGCCGCGAGAAGTTCCCGCTGATCGTGGAACTGGAGCCGTTGTACGCCTGCAATCTCGCCTGCGAGGGATGCGGAAAGATCCAGCACCCCGCCGGTGTGCTCAAGCAGCGGATGCCGGTGGCGCAGGCGGTCGGGGCGGTGATGGAATCCGGCGCCCCGATGGTCTCCATCGCCGGGGGAGAGCCGCTCATGCACCCGCAGATCGGGGAAATCGTCCGGCAGTTGGTGGCGAAGAAGAAATACGTCTTCCTGTGCACCAACGCCATGCTGATGCGCAAGAAGATGGACGAGTTCACGCCGTCGCGCTATTTCGCCTTCGCCGTGCACATCGACGGACTCCGGGAGCGGCACGACGAATCCGTCGCCAAGGAGGGCGTGTTCGACGAGGCCGTGGAGGCGATGAAGGAAGCCAAGCGGCGCGGATTCCGGGTCACCACGAACTCCACGTTCTTCAACACCGACACACCGCAGACCATCATCGAGGTGCTCGACTACCTCAACGACGAACTGCGGGTCGACGAGATGATGGTCTCGCCCGCCTACGCGTACGAGAAGGCCCCCGACCAGGAGCACTTCCTGGGCGTCGAGCAGACCCGTGAGCTGTTCCGCAAGGCGTTCGCCGAAGGCAACCGGCGGCGCTGGCGGCTCAATCACAGCCCGCTCTTCCTCGACTTCCTCGAAGGCAAGGCCGACTTCCGCTGCACGGCCTGGGCCATCCCCAACTACTCCCTCTTCGGCTGGCAGCGGCCCTGTTACCTGATGAGTGACGGCTACGTACCCACGTACAAGGAGCTCATCGAGGAGACGGACTGGGAGGCGTACGGACGCGGACGTGATCCGCGCTGCGCCAACTGCATGGCGCACTGCGGCTACGAACCCACTGCCGTGCTGGCCACGATGGGTTCGCTCAAGGAGTCGCTGCGGGCCGCTCGGGAGACCGTACGCGCCTGAAACCCCCTGCGATCCTGCGGCCCGGACCTGCACTGCGGGCCGGGCCGCACATCCGAGGAACATTCCACGAACCCGAGGAGGGGCCGAGTCATGAGCGACTTCGACCTCACGAAGCTTCTGGCGGAACGCGGGGGCGAACGCTACGAACTGCACACCCGCCATCTGAATCACCAACTGCCGCGCATGCTGCGCACGATCGGATTCGACAAGGTCTACGAGCGGGCTGAAGGCCCCTTTCTCTACGACGCCGAGGGGCAGGAGTACATCGACATGCTCGCCGGCTTCGGCGTGATGGGGCTCGGAAGGAACCACCCTGTCGTGAGGCGCGCACTGCACGAGGTGCTCGACGCGCAGCTCGCCGACCTCACGCGCTTCGACTGCCCGCCGCTGCCCGGACTGCTCGCTGAGAAGCTGCTCGCTCATGCGCCGGGCATGGAACGGGTCTTCTTCGGCAACAGCGGCACCGAAGCCGTCGAGACGGCGCTGAAGTTCGCCCGGTACGCGACCGGCAGGCCCCGGGTTCTCTACTGCGACCACGCCTTTCACGGGCTCACCACCGGATCCCTGTCCGTCAACGGCGAGGCGTGCTTCCGCCGGGGCTTTGCGCCTCTGCTGCCGGACACCGCGGTCCCGCTGGGTGATCTGGTCGCTCTGGAGCGGGAGTTGAGGCGTGGTGATGTGGCCGCGCTGATCGTGGAGCCGGTCCAGGGCAAGGGCGTACACGCGGCGCCGCCCGGATATCTGGCGGCGGCGGGGGAACTGCTGCGCGGCAACGGTGCGTTGCTGATCGTGGACGAGGTGCAGACGGGGCTCGGCCGCACCGGCGACTTCTTCGCCTACCAGCACGAGGCGGACGTGGAGCCGGACTTGGTGTGTGTGGCCAAGGCGCTCTCGGGCGGCTTCGTGCCGGTCGGCGCGACCCTCGGCAAGGAGTGGATCTTCAAGAAGGTCTACTCCTCGATGGACCGCGTTCAGGTGCACTCCGCCAGTTTCGGCTCCAACTCACAGGCGATGGCGGCAGGGCTGGCGACTCTGCACGTACTGGAGAACGAGAACCTCATCGCCAGGGCCCGGCGCACCGGCGATCTGCTGCGCGACAGGCTCGCGGCGCTCGTGGAGGACTACGAGCTGCTGAAAGAGGTGCGTGGGCGCGGGCTGATGATCGGCATCGAGTTCGGCAGACCCAAGTCCCTTGGCCTGCGCAGCCGTTGGTCGATGCTGCAGGCCGCGCGCAGGGGGCTTTTCGCGCAGATGGTGGTCGTGCCGCTGCTGCAGCGGCACCGCATTCTCACGCAGGTGTCGGGCGACGAACTGGAAGTCATCAAGCTGACGCCGCCGTTGGTGATCGGTGAGCGGGAGGCGGACCGCTTCGTCGCCGCCTTCAAGGAGATCATGGACGAGGCGCACAACGGCGGCGGCCTCCTGTGGGACTTCGGCCGCAACCTGGTCAAGCACGCGGTCGCCAACCGCTGAGCACCGGCGGCCAGGCCTTCAGGCGTCCTCCAGCAGCCTCTCCCGCAGCCGTTCGCGCGTGGCCGCGTCGAGACCGAGCCCCTGGGACAGGTACTGCTCGACTCCGCCCCAGGTCTCGTCGATGGTCGTGAGAGCGGCGGCGAGATAGGTGGTGCGGGCGTCGAAGAGCGGGGAGAGCAGCTCCAGCACCTCCGGCGACATGCCCGCACGGGACTTCTCGCTCCGGTGCATCTTGTAGCGCCGGTGCGGGGAGTTGGACTCCAGATAGTCGGCCTCGATCGCTTCCTTCTCCACGCCGAGCGCCATGAGCGTCACAGCGATCGACAGACCCGCCCGGTCCTTGCCCGCCGCGCAGTGCATCAGGGCGGGCACGCTGTCGTCCGCGAGGGCGTGCAGCACACGGCTGTGCTCGGCGGTACGGCCCTTGATGATCGAGCGGTACGAAGCGATCATCCGGGCAGCGCCCCGGCCGTCCGAGAGGACCATGCGCAGCTGGTCCAGCTCGCCGTCGCGCACCATCCGCCAGAATTCCGCTCCGTCCGCCGGGTCGGTGAGGGGGACGTTCATGTAGCGCACGCCCGGCAGTTCCACGTCAGGGCCCTCCAGGGCCTGGTCGGCGGAGTTGCGGAAGTCGAAGACGGTGTGCAGTCCGAGGCTGCCGAGGAAGGCCGCGTCCTCCTCCGTCGCGTGGGCGAGATGTCCGCTCCTGAAGAGCACGCCGGGCCGCAGCCGGCGGCCGTCTGCCGTCGGGATTCCGCCGACGTCGCGGAAATTGCGCACCCCGGTCAGCGTGGGTTCGGCGGACTGCTGGCTCACGGATGCTCCTTCGCTCTGCGGCGTCTTCTTTGCGACTTCTCTCGTCGAGGGCCGACGCCGCCGACGATACGACATGCGTTCGACGCGCGAGAGGGCGCCTTCCGGGGATGTCACACATTGTGCCGAGGTCTGTGCGCATTGTGTTCGCTGCTCTTCCCGGAGGGGGTTGGAAGTGAGCCAATGCAGGGGTGAAATCCGGTCTCATGCGTCGGGTCGCGGGGGAGGCGCCGGGGGCGCGTAAGGGGGCGCATATGCCTGCGTCAGGCTTGATCGGCGGGCCCGGCATGCCTGCGATGCCCTGTTCGCCCGAATCCCCGTACCGCAACGCGCAGTTGCTGGGGTTCCGCTTGTGGACGGACCGTCCGAACGGGGAGAGCTGTGGGTCGGAAGGTGAGGACAGGGGCGTGGCTCCTCTTGTCGGGGGAAGTGAACTCGCAGCTCAGCGGGGGGACTTCAGATTCCGGACCGGTCGCGCTCCGGTCGCGGCAGCAGACGTCGAGGTCTCCGGCGGAGCCTTCGCGAGCGGTCCCGGAGAGTAACTGCCGCACTCCGTAAGGGAGTTATGATCACGACTCGCGCGTGGACAGATGGCCGCGATCTTCACTCTTTAGGAGCTGGCGAAGGGTGGCGAATATGTCATCTGCGTCCGCGCTAAGTTGCTGTGAGGGCTAGCGTGGCCGTGGCGCTCTGAGAGCGAGCTGACGCGCGCTGTGAACGAGCTTCGACGAAGCCCACCCGCAGACCTCAATTCAACCGAGGAATCCGATGCCTGAACCCCCGAGCCATGCGGTGCAGACAGGAAGGGGAACGTCCGGTCCCGCAGTTCCCCAGGGAACGCACCTTGGGAACGCCCCGCTCCCGGTCGCCGCACCGGGGCCCAACGGTGCGGCCCTTCACGGAGCACCCGGCGCACCCGCAATGACCGGTGTCAACGGCAACGGCAACGGCAACGGCAACGGCAACATCAACGGCTCACGGCGGCGGCACGGCCGGGCTCCCGTCCGGCAGAACCCCAGCGACGCCGCCGCACGGCGCCGCATGGTGCGCCTCGCCGTACTGCCCGCCGGCGCGGTCGCCGTGGCCGGGGCGGCCGTCGTGGCGTATGTGATGAGCGTCGAGGGCGGAGCCGGCACCTCCGGAGCCCCCGCTCCGGGGCCCGACGGCACCACGATCGGGATTGTGCTGGCCAGCGCACTCTTACTTGTCTGCGGCGTCATCGTCGGTGCCGCATACGCCGCAACAGCCCAGTCCCGCCGCGCACTTGAGCGCCACGCCACGCTGCGCCGCTCGGTTGCGCGAGGCCAGTCCGAGATCCGCGCCCTGGTGCAGAGCCTGGAGCGGGGCGACCGTCCCCGCCTTCGTCCGCGTCCCTCACTTCCCGAGCCGGACGCACGAGCCGACGCCTTCGAGCTCCTCACAAACGAACTGGCCGTCGCCCAGCACGCCGCCGAGTCGGCCGTGACGGAAGCCGTCGCGCTCGTACGCATCAACGCCAGCGGCAGCGAGGAGAAGGTCGAGGTCTTCGTCAACCTCGCCCGCAGACTGCAGTCCCTGGTCCACCGCGAGATCGAGCTGCTTGACGATCTGGAGAACCAGGTCGAGGACCCCGATCTGCTCAAGGGCCTCTTCCACGTGGACCACCTCGCCACCCGCATCCGCAGGCACGCGGAGAACCTCGCGGTGCTGGGCGGCGCCGTCTCCCGGCGT
>DATMEI010000421.1:0-2870 GCA_035556995.1 Streptomyces sp. | reverse complement strand
GGCCCTGCGGATGTCGGAGTCGCGTGCGCGGTGGTCCACGCTGAGCATGTCGACCGTGTGCCGCCACTTGGACGGCCGGTCCGTACGCGCCTGCTTCACCGACCGCCACACCGAGGTCAGCAGACCCATCCGGTGCGCCCGCGACGCGACCGACAGGCTGTTGGACTGCACGTACACCGATTCCGTCAGCCCGCGCTCGCGCACCATGCGGCCCAGCCGCTTCAGGCCGCCGTCTTCCTTGACCTCGACGTTCAGCACGGTCCGCCCCCCGAACCGGTCGAGCACCGCAGCCACGGTCGGCGGGTGCTCCGGCTCCCAGCTGCCGGGCAGCCCGGGGGAGGGCTGGATCCTTACGCGGCGCCAGTCGCGCAGGGACAGCGCGCTGACGGGTCCCTCGTGGTCCGTCGTACGGTCCAGGGTCCGGTCGTGCATCGCCACGAGCGTCCCCCCGCGCAGCATCCGCACGTCGACGTCGAGCACGTCGGTGGTGTGCCGCCGGTACGTGGCCAGCAGTCCGGCCATGCTGTTCTCCGGCACCTCCAGGGCGCCACCGCGGTGTGCGGCGTAGACGGTCTTCGGGAGACCGTCGGCGCGGGAGCCGTCGTCTGCGCGGATGCGGGCGGGCGCACAGCCGGGGGCGAGCGCGGCGGGCACCAGGACCACGAGCGGGAAGAGGAGCCGGAGGAGGAAAGCCCTGGCACCCCTGAGCGTGACCATGACCATGGGTCACAAACTAAGCGGGCGTCACGGAACCCGCCGATCGGGAAGGCCCATACGTGGCATACGAGTGTGCCGGTGAGGTACAGGGGGCCGTACGCTCACGGCATGCGTGCGGGGCGCATGCCGCGAGAATGACGGTCGGTCAGCCCCGATACGTGGATTCGCCGCGGAGCGCGCTCACTGCTGCGTACTCTCGGAGATCCACGGTTGTGGTCGCGAGGTGCGGAGTGAGGCGATAGATGGAACGCGAGAGCAGGTTCGACCGGTGGCTGCGTCAGTTCACGCGGACCGGTCCCAGGGCGAAGGCCAAGAGCGCCGGCGCGCAAGCCGACGCCGCACGAGCCCGCACGGAACTCCTGCTGACCGCCGCCGAGGCGGGCTTCCCGCTCGCGCCCGCCGCCCACCCGTCCGGATACGGCTGCTCCTGCGTACGCATCGGCTGCCCCACGCCCGGACGTCATCCCGTCTCCTTCGGATGGCAGACCCAGGCCACCACCGACCCGGCGCAGATCGCGCGCTGGGCGGACGGAGAGCCGGAGGCGAACTTCATCACCGCCACCGGCCGGGACCACGACGTGCTCGACGTGCCGGCCGAGGCGGGGTGGTCGGCGCTGGAGCGGCTGGAGTCGGAGGAGGTTCCCGTCGGCCCTGTCGCGATCTCGGGCGGCGACCGGATGCTCTTCTTCACCGCCACCCGCGGCACCCCCGACGACGAGGACGAGTGGTGGCCCTGCGAACTGGACTGCCATCCGGAGACGATGGACGAACACCCGGGTCTGCGCTGGCACTGCCGCGGCAGCTATGTCCTCGTCCCGCCTGCCAGGCTGTACGGGCCGGGCGAGCAGGCCGAAGTGCGCTGGGTGCGGGCGCCGGAGGCCGGTAGCGGAGGTACGGACGCACTGCCCGAACCTCTGATGCTGCTGGAGGCGCTCACCGACGCCTGCGCCGCGTACACAGGTGAGGAGACGGCGCCCTGGCCGGTGCGCTGAGGGAACCGGCCGCGGTGGCGGGCCGGTTGTCCGCTCACTCCCCCTTGGCTGAGGTCAGTCCGTCGATCCGGTTGAGGAAGCCGACCTGTCCGCCGTCCTTCTTCGAAGGCACCGTCACGGCCTGCTCGGAGACCCTGATGTAGGTCACGGACTGCTTGGGCTCACCGGTCATCAGAGCCTTCAGCAGCGGATCGTCCACCGGTGGCTTGTAGCCCTCGGCGAAGGTCTCCTTGCTGTGGTGCTGCGAGGCGAAGAACACCAGCGCCCCGCCGTCCTCGGTGCGCAGCCCGAACGGTGCGTACTGCGGCGCCTTGGCCGCCTGGTCCGCGAACTCGGTGCGCTTGCCGGGCTTGTTCTCCGAACCCTTGCGCTGCGCGCGACGCTTGCTGGTGTGCTCACCGGGTTCGAACTCGTCCGTGCCCTCCTTGAGGTAGTTCACGTAGGCCTCGCTCAACTCGTCCGGTGCGAGGGCGAGTCCGGAGCCGCCGCTGCCCGGCACGGCCTTCGCGTAGCCGCCCTTGCCGATGGCGAACTCAGGCATCTCGGAGTTCTCGAGCACCGCCAGATAGGACGCCTTCCAGGCCGACTTGGCGCTCTCGCGCTGGAAGACGAACAGCCAGCGGCCGTTCGTCATCCGGTTGGTCCGGGTGTCGGCGACGAAGAACTTCGGCCAGCCCGCCTGCTTCGGGATCAGGAAGCGGGGGTCGGACAGCCTCAGCGGCTTGTAGTCCGGATTGCCCCCGGCCCGCACAGCCTTACGGGACTTCAGGCCCGCCTGGTCGATGGCGCCGAGCGCGCCGGTCTCGATGGTGGCGTTCAGCTTGGCGTCGTAGGTCCTGTTGGCCTTGTTGCTGGCATCGTTGAAGTTCTTGAGGACCTTCTTCGCCTCGGACTTGGACACCGCCGGGATCACGGCCGTCTCGCCGTGCACCGTCACACATCCGGACAGCGTCACCGCCAGCACTGTCGTGGTCGCCGCTGCCCCCAGCAGTCGCACCTGTCGCGCCTGTCGCGCCTTCATCGTCGTGACCTCCCCGCCCGCCTCGCGGTTACGCACTTTATCTCCCGGCCCACGGTGCTCGCGTCCGAGGTCGGGGCCCGAATGACATCATGCGCGGTCCCGGAGGCGGATCTCAGGGGGCCCGGTGGAGAACCGCAGGA
>DATMEI010000420.1:0-2358 GCA_035556995.1 Streptomyces sp. | reverse complement strand
CCACTCGTTGTCGTACCAGCCGACGATCTTGACCTGCTTGCCCTGAACCATCGTGAGCTGCGAGTCGAAGGTGCAGGAGGCGGGCCAGTTCACGATGTCGGAGGAGACGATCGGGTCCTCGGTGTACTCCAGGATTCCCTTGAGCTGGCCCTCGGCGGCCTTCTGGAAGGCGGCGTTGATCTCGTCCTTGCTCGCCTCCCGGTCCAGCTCCAGGACCAGGTCGGTGACGGAGCCCGTCGGGACGGGGACGCGCATGGCGATGCCGTCGAGCTTGCCCTTCAGCTGGGGCAGGACCAGGGCGGTGGCCTTGGCGGCGCCCGTCGAGGTCGGAATGATGTTCTCGGCGGCGGCGCGGGCGCGGCGCAGGTCCTTGTGCGGGAAGTCCAGGATGCGCTGGTCGTTGGTGTAAGCGTGGACCGTCGTCATCATGCCCTTGACGAGACCGAAGTTCTCGTCGATGACCTTCGCCATGGGCGCCACACAGTTGGTGGTGCAGGAGGCGTTGGAGATGACGTGGTGCTTGCCGGCGTCGTACTTGTCCTCGTTGACGCCCATCACGATGGTGATGTCCTCCTCCTTGGCCGGAGCCGAGATGAGGACCTTCTTCGCACCGGCGGCCAGGTGCTTGGCCGCGTCGTCGCGCTTGGTGAAGATGCCGGTGGACTCCACGACGACGTCGGCGCCGAGCTCGCCCCAGGGAAGCTGGGCCGGGTCACGCTCCGCCATCGTCTTGAAGGTCTGGTTGCCCACCGTGATCGTGTCGTCGGTGTGGCTGACCTCCTGCTTGAGGCGGCCCAGGATGGTGTCGTACTTCAGCAGATGCACCAGGGTCGCGTTGTCGGTCAGGTCGTTGACACCGACGATCTTGATGTCCGCACCCTGCTCCAGCAGTGCGCGGAAGTAGTTGCGGCCGATGCGGCCGAAGCCGTTGATGCCTACGCGGATCGTCACGAACCGATCTCCTCGTTGGTACGCCGGTACGGACACCGGCAAAGCTGTATGGGATGTCCCCGACCGCTTCCGACCCTACCGCGCCACACTCTTTACGGTGACATCGGCCACCTGGGGCGTGATGAGCGGGGAAGCACTCGTACGGAGTCGCCGGTCAGCCGACCATCTCCTCGGTGAGGCTGGTCTCCGTCCCCGGAATGCCCAGATCCTGGGCCCGCTTGTCGGCCATCGCCAGCAGCCGGCGGATACGGCCCGCGACGGCGTCCTTCGTCAGGGGCGGGTCGGCGAGCGCACCCAGCTCCTCCAGCGACGCCTGCTTGTGGTCCATCCGCAGCCGGCCGGCGGCGGCCAGATGCTCGGGTACGTCGTCGGCGAGGATCTCCAGCGCCCGCTGCACCCGCGCTCCAGCCGCGACGGCGGCACGCGCCGAGCGGCGCAGGTTGGCGTCGTCGAAGTTCGCGAGCCGGTTGGCGGTCGCGCGGACCTCGCGGCGCATCCGCCGCTCCTCCCACGCGAGTACGGACTCGTGGGCGCCCAGCCGTGTCAACAGCGCACCGATGGCGTCACCGTCACGGACGACGACACGGTCTACGCCCCTCACCTCGCGTGCCTTCGCGGCGATCTGCAGCCGTCGTGCCGCACCCACCAGCGCCAGCGCCGCTTCGGGTCCGGGGCAGGTGACCTCCAGCGAGGAACTGCGCCCGGGCTCGGTCAGCGAACCGTGCGCGAGGAAGGCTCCTCGCCACGCGGCCTCGGCGTCACAGGTCGCCCCCGAGACCACCTGTGGCGGCAGGCCGCGGATGGGACGTCCCCGGCTGTCGACCAGCCCTGTCTGACGCGCGAGCTGATCACCGCCAGCGACGACCCGTACGACATAGCGGCTACCGCGCCGCAGTCCGCCGGGAGCCATCACCACCAGGTCCGAGCTGTGGCCGAAGATCTCAAGAACGTCCTTGCGCAGCCGACGGGCTGCGATGCCTGTGTCGAGCTCCGCCTCGATCACGATGCGCCCGCTCACCAGGTGCAGGCCGCCCGCGAAGCGCAGGATGGACGAGACCTCGGACTTCCGGCAGCAGGTCCGGGTGACGGGGAGCCGAGAGATCTCGTCCTTCACCGCAGCCGTCATCGCCATGGGCCGATCCTTCCATGCATCCGAAAAATACGGTCATACGCGGCGGCCAGCAGCTCCGGGTCGTGCCTGGCGGCGGCGCTCCCTTCCGGACCTTCGCCCTGGGAAGCGCCTCCGACTGCTGCGACGGCCGACAGCTCTGCCGTCGCACCCAGCCGCTGGGCGGCCTTTCGCAGAGAATCCTGGTCAGGGACGGCGTCCTTGTCGGCCAGCACCACGTCGAAGGCGAGTTTAGGGGCGTGTCGGGCCAAAACCTCCAAATGACGCTGCGGGGAGAA
>DATMEI010000419.1:0-5131 GCA_035556995.1 Streptomyces sp. | reverse complement strand
CCAAACGGGCCGTCGCCCGTGCCGTATACGGATCGCGATACGACAACGTGCCGTGGGCGCAACGCGTCTATGTCAGGCCGGGGGAACGAGCGCTCAGGGAGCTGCAGTGGCGTAAGAAGCTGCGCACTTCCCCCGTGATATCCCTCGATGAATACCGCTCACGCGTCAAGCTCGGCGCGATCGAGGAGTTCGTCACCTGCCACATGTGCGGCGAGTCGCGGCAGCAGCCGCTCTACGAGCCGACCAAGAAGAAGAAGAACGGCAAAACCGCGTGGTCCTACCACGTGGTGCGATGCCCCTCCTGCGGCTTCCTCTACCGCAACCCGAACATCCTCCCCGAACGCCTCGGTGACCTGTACTCCAAGAACTACAGCACCTTCCTGACCGGCGACTACGCCGCGAACAGGCAGCGCCGCTACATGCAGGCCATGGACGCGTTCAAGCCAGTCTTCTCCGAGGGCGACGAGCGCCGTCTGCTCGACTTCGGCTGCGGCGCCGGCTACTTCCTCGAGCTGGCCGAGCAGCGCGGATTCGACGCGTGCGGCGTGGACCTCTCGCCCGACTCCGTCAAGGAGGCCAACGAGCGGCTGACGTCCGCCAAGGCCCACTTCGGCGCCCCGGAGGAACTGCCGGAGATCGCCGCGGGCGGCTTCGACGTGATCACCCTGTGGTCCGTGCTGGCCCACCTGCCACGGCCGCTCGACGACTTCAGGAGCTTCCGCGATCTGCTCGCCCCCGGCGGTGTGCTGATGATCCTCACCGTCAACGCGCAGTCGCTGCTGCTGAAGGCGTACGGCTCCGAGTGGAACGGTTTCACCAGGAACCACCTGATGTTCTACTCACGGGAGACCATGCCCATGCTGCTGCGCCAGGCAGGGTTCGCCGGCGTGGCTTTCGAACCGTTCTACGGCGACACCATAGAGGCGGGCACGACGAAGCTGAGCGACAAGCACAGCAGCCGTCTGCAGCGTGCGGTCGACTCCAGCGACGGCGGCAACATGCTGCGGGCTCTGGCCTTCGCCGACGACGAGGCGATCGAGCGCTGGGGCGACGGCCGTCCCGTGCACCGGCTCAGCTGACCTGACAGCCGGGACCCGGGCGCAGGACGTACGCGTACGGACGCACGGGCGGCGCCGAAGCGGAGTAGTCGGTCCTCGATTCCCGCTTCCGCGCCGCCCGGCGCTGTCAGCCGTCAGCCGTCAGCCCCGTCACGTCCCTTCCGCTCCCGTCAGCCCGCGACGGGAAGGACCTCCCTCGGTCGTACGGCCGTCAGGTCCACGGGCACCGGCCGCCCGGTGTCCGCGTCGACGACGCCGACACGGGCGGCGGGAGCGCCGGCCGTGTCACGGCTGGCCGTCGCATCCAGCGCGAACACGACGGAGACCGGCCGAGCACCGCCCTCGCCGTCCCCGTCGCCCTCGCCCCTGCTCGCGTCCTCGTGCACGCCGGAGTACAGCAGGAATCGCCAGCCCGCCTCCTCCCAGTGGTCCAGCAGCCCGGAACGGACCACCGGCGAAGCCGCCTGCCAGGCAAGGGAGTTCTCCAGCAGCTCGACGGTCGCCGCCACCGGCACCCGCTCCCCGGCCGCTTTCCCGGCGAGGGGATGTCCGAAGACCCGCAGCCGCGTCCGCCTCAGCGGCAGCAGCCACCAGCGGTCCGGATCGACGGAGAGCACGACCAGGCCCGCGGCCCCGACGGCCAGTAGGGCCAGGGAGGTTGCAGGCCGCTCCACCACCGTCACCCACCAGGCCGTGGACGACGTGGCAGCCGCCGTACCTCCCGCCAGCACCACCCCGGCGCGCGCGAACGACCGCCATGTGACGGGTGCCGCCTCACTCGCCGTACAGCCGCAGGAGGACTCCGGCGCGATCACCAGTCCGTACCCCAGATATCCGGTGAAGCCCGCACCGAGGAGAGCGGTCGCCACCCCCGGCAACGGGTACGCCGGAAAGGCCAACAGCCCTGCCGCCAGGACGAGTTCGACGAGCGCGGTCCCCCGCAGCACGAGCGCGGCCCGCTCACTGCTGCGCAGCATGCGTGCGAGCGCCGTCTTGGGTGCCTGCTGTACCACGCGGGAACCGAAGAGTTTCCACGCGCCTGTCCAGCCCAGGAGTACGGCCAGGACCACGGGCGCGAGACTCGATGTCGTCGCGAGCATCTCTTCCTCTCCCACGCGTCTCAGTGCCCGACCGAGACGCGCACGACGTCCACCGAGTCGTCGGACGGCCGCCAGGCACCCAGCACTTGGGCGCTCTGCCCGATACGCAGCCGGGAGAGGTCCGCCGTGGGGGCACGGCCCGCGTACGAGGCGCTGGTGGTGTCCGCGATGACGTTGCCGGTCAGTTCGTGATGTCCATGGGCGAGGTGCAGGCGTTTCTTCTCGATGCCGCGGATGGTGGTGTGCAGGTTCACGATGTTCACCCACACCGCGTCCGCGGCGACGGTGCCGTCGGGCATCTCCACGCCGCGTGCGTAGAGTCCGTCGCCGATCTCGATGACTTCTGCGGTGGTGGGGCGGACCTTCCACACGCTTGTCGCGTTGGTCATCCGGATGCGGGAGCGATCGCCGTACGAACCCGCGATCTCCAGCACGCTCCCGCTGATGCCGGTGATCCTGCCCTCCACGAACGAGGACTTGGTGATCGCCGGGTCGAGCGGACTCTGCGGGGCGGCGAAGGCCGCGTCGGCGTCGATGCCGCCGAGTGCGGTCGCACCGACGACGGTGGCGCCGCCGAGGGCGGCCCGGGCGAGGAGGCGACGGCGGTCGAGGCCACCGGTGTCGTCCTGGTGTGCGGTCATGCCGGTTCCCCTCCTCACTCGTAGATGTAGACCGGCAACTTGCCGGAGCTCAGGTCGCCGAGCGCCGAGTAGGCGGCCGGGGTCAGGTCGAGTACGCGGTTGGTGCGGCAGGTGCCGTTGCAGCAGGCGGTCTCGCCGCACCACTCCTTCGTACGCGGGCCGCAGTCGGTGATCGTGATGCAGACGGTGGCGCCGGAGCACTGGTGCTTGACGTTCATCACCGAGCCGCAGCCGCGTCTGGGTATGTTCTCGCCGCACAGATCGGGCCGGGTGATGTCCCAGCACGCTTGTGAAGCATTGGGCCAGGCGCCGTGATTGGCGCTCGACTGGCAGTTGCCGCATGCGCCGCCGCCGGCGCCGTTGCACGGCCCCCAGGCGTTTCCGCAGCAGAACCAACTGGTTTCCCCGGCCCAGAGGCTGGTCGATCCGCAAGCCATGGTGCTGTCCTCTCTGTGAACTTGACAAAGACATGACATGCACAGTGCCGACGCGAACCCCCTGTTTCCGTGCGGTGAGGGTAGGGGCCCCGGTGGCGGGTGGTGATGGCGGTACTGGCGGAGCAACCCAATGATGCGCGTGTCTACGCGCGTTGGCCAGAGTGTGTCCAGCGAAAGCCGCGCTCGCGCCCCGCCCCCACCCGGACCGTCCTCGCCACAGCCGCTGGGTGGCGCAACAGGCCCTGCTCGTCGGGAAGTTGACCGGGTGAAGCCGGAGTAGCCCTGGGTGATGACACGTCCGTCTTCACATTACCCACACGTAACAGTTTCCTGTACGGCACGCATCGGTGTTCGAGGCAATGGAAGGCTTCGCAACGGCCGATCACCCTTCGGCCGGCGCCGCGTTGCGACCCCCACATTGCGCGCGCGGGGCCACATCCTCGGGGAGAGGACGTCAACGTGGATTTCACACGCTTCGCCACCCGCCGCAGAATGCTCACCGCGCTGGCGGGCACCGCAGTGATAGCCGTGGCCGTGCAGATACCTGCCACGGCCGGCACTCCCACGGTCTCGGAGACCCGCGCGGGCGGCTCGTCAGCCGCACAGCCCGGTTTCAGCGCGGCCGCTGACGACGAGTACTACAAAGACGCCGAGGGCAAGACCGGCGAGGAACTCAAGACCGCTCTGCACACGATCATCAGCACCGGCGTGACCACCCTGTCGTACGACGAGGTCTGGGACGCCCTGAAGCAGACCGACGCGGACCCCTCCAACGCGGGCAACGTCATCCTGCTCTACAGCGGCAAGTCCGACTCCGCCGACAACAACGGCGGCGGAGAGACCCAGTGGAACCGCGAGCACGTCTGGGCCAAGTCGCACGGCGACTTCGGCACCTCCAACGGTCCCGGTACGGACGTCCACCACCTGCGTCCCACGAATGTGAAGGTCAACAGCATTCGCGGCAGCAAGGACTTCGACAAGGGCGGCGAGGAGGTCGAGGGCGCGCCGGGCAACTTCACCGACGACGACTCCTACGAGCCGCGGGACGAGGTCAAGGGCGATGTCGCCCGCATGATCCTCTACATGGACGTGCGCTACGAGGGCGAGGACGAATTCCCGGACCTGGAAGCCAACGACGACGTCAACAACGGCTCCAAGCCCAACATCGGGCGGATCTCCGTACTCAAGGAGTGGAGCGAGCAGGACCCGCCGGACGACTTCGAGAAGAACCGCAACCAGGTCATCTTCGACAAGGTCCAGAAGAACAGGAACCCGTTCATCGACCACCCGGAATGGGTCGGCGAGATCTACAAGTAGAAGCGGAAGAACGCTCCGCCTGCGTCATCTGACAGCACATCGCCCTCGTCCCCGTAAAGGGGGGGGACGAGGGCGATGCCGTTCAACCGTGCGATACGGCCGTTCAGTACTTCTTCGGCCTGTAGGCGTCGTATTCGTCGCTGCCGATGCCGTAGCTCCGTGTGCTGTGGTCGGTGCCGTGCCCGCCGCGCTGCTCGTAGGCCCTGTACGACTTGTGGGCGGAGCTGGTCCACTTCTCGAAGATCACGACGTGGCGGGTGGTGCTGCTGCCGTTCGCGTCGATGATGAGGTCGCCCTTCTTCAGCTGCGACATCTTGATCTTGTTCGTGAACTGCGACGAGGCCAGACCCACCGTGTTCGTGCCCGGCTTGCCGTACTTGAGGGCCATGCTCACGTAGCCGGAGCAGTCCGTGCGGTACCCCTGGAAGTTCTTGCTCTGGCTGTACGGCACCTGGTGGCCGTCGATGGCCGTCAGCCAGGTCTTGGCACGCTGGATGACCGTGTTACGGCTGATGGCCTCGGCCTGCACATCGCGGCTGTCGGACTTCTTCGCCTTCATCTCGTCCGCGGAGTCCCCC
>DATMEI010000418.1:0-4524 GCA_035556995.1 Streptomyces sp. | reverse complement strand
GCGCCGAAGCCCTTCTGCTCGGCGAGGTCGCGCACGGCGCCGTAGGAGCCGGCGAAGCCGATCGCGGCGATCGTCACGGCACCGGCGACGACCACCGCGACCAATATGCGGTGTGTACGAGTCAGTTGTACGGCCTGCACTGGAGTTGTCCCCACCCTCGGAAACCGGCGCGGCGCACCAGACTGGCACACGCGTCAAGTCCCCGCCGCACCGAGTACGGCGGGGGCGGGCGCTACTTCAGGAACGCGACCGCTTCCTTGGCCGCCGTCTCGGCGTTCTTCCCGAGGTCACCGGCGCTGGGGGTCTTGGCGTCCTCGAAGCCGGCGCCCGCGTAGTCCACCGATACGACGACGTTCGCGCTGCGGACGACGAGACGCTCCTCGCGGAAGCTCTCGGACTTCTTGCCGTCCTTCTTGTCGACCTTGTAGCTGACCGACGTCGCCTGGTCGCCGATGCCCTTGACCGGGGCGGTCTTGAGCTCCTTGTTGGCCTTGTCGGTCTTCAGAGCGTCCGTCTGCTGCTGCAGGAACGCACCGGCGAGCTTGTCGCCGGACCCGCGTGAGGCGTCGGACTCGAAGCGCTTGAGGGAGACGGTCACCTGCCGGTAGTCGAACTTGTCGAGTCCGCTCCACAGGCAGCTGCCCGAGTCCTGCGTGTTGCCGGTGCCGATGCGCTTGCCGGAGGCGTTGTCCGTCTTCGGCGTCAGCTTCTTGACCGTGTCCTTGGAGAGGGTCTTGCAGGCGTCGGGGAGTCCCTTGAACTTCACGGGAGCCGCGCTCGGCGCGCTGTCGCCCTTCTCGGAGGACGCCTCGCCTTCACCGCCGGGGCCTGAGGAGCAGCCCGCCACGAGCAGTGCGGGAATCGCGACTGCCGCGCAGGCGAGCGTCCGGGCGGAACGCGTGGCGCTTCGCGGTGAGGTTCGCTGAGCTTTACGGGGCATGATTCCTTCGCTTCCAGTCAGTCTGCGTCAGTTGTCGTCGAAGCCCGCAGCCAGTTTCTCGGCCACCTTTTGGGCCTTCTTCTGCAACTCGGCGCTGTCCGGGGTCCGTCGCTTGTCGGTCAGCCACTGGTCGTACTTGACCGTGGCGATGACGTTCGCGCTGCGGAAGACGAGCGTAATGTCCCGGTGGACTCCGGAGTCGCCGGTGTCCAATTGGTCGTCGATGTAGGCGTTGTCGCCGATCTCTTCGAGCGTACGGGGGGAAAGGTCGACGTCAGGGGAGTTTGAGGGGTCCGACTTGGACTTCTCGGGGTCGGGGGATGCGCTGCCGTCGTCACCGTCGGAGCTGTCTGCACTGTCGGATTTCTCACTTCCGGGTGTGCTGTCGCCGCCGCCCTTGCCGTCGCTCTCGCCGGTGTCGCTTTTGTCCCCTTCGCCGTTCTCGCTCTGTCCCTCGCCCTGCTCCTCGGACCCGTTTCCCTCGTCGCCTGCGCCGCCGTTGTCACTCTCGCCGGTCTCGCCGGTCCCGCCGCCGTTGTCGTCGGGCGGGGGGCTGCTCTCCGTGGGGATCTCCGCCTGGCCGGCGCGCTCGTCGTAGAGCAACTGCGCCTGTTCGTCGTCGCTGACGGCGGGGTCGTAGGACACCACGCGTTCGAAGTCGACGGCGAGGTGGCGGGTGGCGAGGCTGTTCGTGCTCTTCCAGCGGCAGCCGGCCCGGCGGTCGGTGTCGTAGGTGGCGATGGGCTCGCCCTCGTACGGCGATGCGGCGGCGCTGCCCTCCGAGCTCTTGCCCGGGGAGTCGCCGCTGTCGTCGCCGCCGTCTTCCGCCGCCTGTGCTCCGGGGAGCAGCTCCTTGAGGGTGCCGACGTCGACGGCTCCGCAGGGCTCCGGAAGCGTCCGGTATTTGCCGGGCGGCGCGGAGGACTCCGAGGCGCTGGAGTTGCCCGCCTTGGTGTCCTCGCCGTTCTCCTCGTCCGGTGAGCCGGTGCAGGCGGTGAGCCCCCCGGAGAGCATGACGACCAGCGCGACGCCGGTGATGTACGTCCTTGCCCTCCGCTGCACTGTTCTGCCTCCTGGCTCGGTCCTGCTGCCGCCCGCTCGGAAAAGCGTTGTCGCTGCAACAGGACGACGGAACACAATGTTTATCGCACGCACGGCGGGGCCGTCCGGTCCTGTGACGCATATGTTGCGCCGAGTCCGCTTTTTCCGTTTCCTGGAATTGGTGCGCTTTCTGTGCTTCGTCCATGGGGGAGTTGAGTGAGATGCCGTACACGGAGGTGCCCGGAGCCCGGGTGCCGATCCGCATGTGGGCCGACCCGGCCACCGTCGAGGACGGCGCCATGCAGCAGCTGCGCAACGTCTCGACGCTGCCGTGGATCGAGGGCCTCGCGGTGATGCCGGATGTGCACTACGGCAAGGGGGCCACGGTCGGCTCAGTGATCGCCATGAACGGTGCGGTGTGCCCGGCTGCCGTCGGCGTCGACATCGGCTGCGGAATGTCGGCGGTGAAGACCTCGCTCACCGCGAACGACCTGCCGGGTGACCTGTCCCGGTTCCGCTCGAAGATCGAGCAGGCGATTCCGGTGGGACGCGGGATGCACGACGAGCCTGTCGATCCCGGGCGGCTGCACGGATACCCGACGGCGGGCTGGGCGGACTTCTGGCAGCGCTTCGACGGGGTCGCGGACGCGGTCAAGTTCCGTCAGGAGCGGGCCACGAAGCAGATGGGGACGCTCGGAGCGGGCAACCACTTCGTTGAATGTTGCACTGATGACGACGGCGCCGTGTGGCTGATGCTGCACTCCGGTTCCCGGAACATCGGCAAGGAACTGGCCGACTTCCACATCGGAGTGGCGCAGAAGCTGCCGCACAATCAGGCGCTGGCCGACCGCGACCTCGCGGTCTTCGTGGCGGACACCCCGCAGATGGCGGCGTACCGGAACGACCTGTTCTGGGCTCAGGAGTACGCGAAGCACAACCGCGCCGTGATGATGGGGCTGCTGATGGACGTGGTGCGCCGGGAGTTCAAGAAGGCGAAGCCCCGCTTCGACACGGTGATCTCCTGCCACCACAACTATGTGGCGGAGGAGCGCTACGACGGCATGGACCTGCTGGTGACCCGCAAAGGCGCGATCCGTGCGGGCGACGGCGAGTACGGCATCATCCCGGGCTCGATGGGGACCGGTTCGTACATCGTGAAAGGGCTCGGCAACCCCGCGTCCTTCCAGTCCGCTTCGCATGGCGCGGGCCGGAAGATGAGCCGGAACGCGGCGCGGAAGCGCTTCTCCGCGCGGGACTTGGAGGAGCAGACGCGGGGCGTGGAGTGCCGTAAGGACTCGGGGGTGGTGGATGAGATCCCCGGTGCCTACAAGCCGATCGAGCAGGTCATCGACCAGCAGCGCGACCTCGTGGAAGTCGTCGCGAAGCTGAAGCAGGTCGTCTGCGTCAAGGGGTGAACCAACGGGGCATCCCGTGGCGATGCGTTGGCGATGCGGGGGCAGACAGCGCGGCGCCGCCGCGCACCGCCTGTCAGTTGGCAGGTGCGTGCGCGGCGGCGTCTTCGCGTTCTCGCGTTCTCACACGCTCGTGACCGTCACGTCTCGGCGTTCAGAGCCCGGCGTTCAGAGCCCGGCGTTCAGAGCTCAGGAACCAGAGCTCGGAGCTCAGCGTTCGCGGTGGACCTTGGAGTTGGACGCCTGCGCCCTCGGGCGTACGACCAGCAGGTCGACGTTGACGTGCGGTGGGCGGGTGACCGTCCACGTGATGGTGTCGGCCACGTCCTCGGCTGTCAGCGGCTCGGCGACGCCCTCGTAGACCTTGGCGGCCCGTTCGGCGTCACCGCGGAAGCGGGTGAGGGCGAACTCGTCGGTCTTCACCATGCCGGGCGCGATCTCGATGACGCGTACCGGCTTGCCGCACAGCTCCAGGCGCAGCGTCTCCGCCAGCACGTGGGCGCCGTGTTTGGCTGCGACATAGCCGCCGCCGCCCTCGTAGGTGGCGTGGCCGGCGGTGGAGGAGACGACCAGCACGGTGCCCTCACCGGAGGGGGACTCGGTCAGTGCGGGCAGCAGCGCCTGCGTGAGGTGCAGCGTGCCGAGCACGTTGACCTCGTACATCTGGCGCCAGTCGGCCGGGTCGCTGGTGGCGACCGGGTCGGTGCCCAGTGCGCCGCCCGCGTTGTTGATCAGGACGTCGCAGCGGTCGAGTTCGGCCGCGAAGGCGTCGACCGCTGCTCTGTCGGTGACGTCGAGCGGACGGGCGACGGCCTCGTGCCCGGCGTCGGCCAACTCCCCGGCCAAGGCGTCGATACGGTCCCGGCGCCGGGCGGTCAGCACGACCCGGTAGCCGGCTGCGGCCAGTTGACGTGCGGTGGCGGCACCGATGCCGCTGCTGGCGCCGCTGATGACGGCAGTGCGGTTGGTCATGGCCAAAAGGCTACGTCTGCTGTCCAGCGTTGCTTCGTCGTCCAGGTTTCGCCTGAGGCCGAGGAGCTGCTCAGGAGGTACGGGAAGAGGTACGGGAAACCTCCCCGCCTGGGGACCGGCGGCTCACCTCCGTCTGCGGTACGGCACTTCAGTGTCCTC
>DATMEI010000417.1:0-6917 GCA_035556995.1 Streptomyces sp. | reverse complement strand
GGCCCGGTTCCCGTACGAACCGAAGTACCTGCCCGTCAACCGCAGGACCGACGGGTCCGTGCACGATTGGTGAACAGTTCGCCGGGGCCGGACGGCAAGCCCGTCCCCTCGCCCCCTCCGGGCACCCGCCTCCAGCAGATTTGACCGTACGCCGGGAGGCGGCCGGCCCTGGTGCCGCTTAGCGTGGCGGCATGGGAGAGGCAGTGGAACTGACCGTCGGCGACAAGCAGGTGCGGTTGTCCAACCCCGGCAAGATCTACTTCCCGGAGCGCGGCTTCACGAAGCTGGACATCGCTCAGTACTACATGTCGGTGAGTGAGGGGATCACGCGCGCCCTGTTCGAACGCCCCACGACGCTGGAGCGCTACCCCGACGGGGTGGGCGGCGAGTCGTTCTTCCAGAAGCGCGCGCCCAAGAACCTGCCCGACTGGATCCCCACTGCCCGGATCGGTTTCCCCAGCGGCCGGCACGCGGACGAGATCTGCCCCACCAGTGCCGCGGCCGTGGTGTGGGCCGCGAACCTGGGCTGTCTGACGTTCCACCCCTGGCCGGTGCGCCGCGCCGACACCGACCATCCCGACGAACTGCGCATCGACCTGGACCCGCAGCCGGGCACGGACTTCGGCGACGCCGTACGGGCGGCGGAGCAACTGCGCCCACTGCTGGAGGAGTTGGGACTGCGCGGCTGGCCCAAGACCTCGGGCGGGCGCGGACTGCACGTCTTCGTGCCCATCGTGCCCGAGTGGAATTTCGCGCAGGTGCGGCGCGCGGCCATCGCCGTGGGCAGGGAACTGGAGCGGCGTGACCCCTCACGTGTCACGACGAAGTGGTGGAAGGAGGAGCGCGGCGAACGCATCTTCGTGGACTACAACCAGACGGCACGGGACCGCACCATCGCCAGTGCCTACTCGGTCCGCCCCAACCCGCGTGCCACGGTCTCGGCGCCGCTGCGCTGGGCGGAGCTCCCCGATGTGCACCCCGACGACTTCGACGTGGCGACGATGCCGGGACGCTATGCCGAACTCGGCGACGTACACGCGGAGATGGACGAGCACCGCTGCCGTCTGGACGCCGCGCTGGAGCTGGCCGCGCGGGACGAGAGCGAGCACGGTCTCGGCGATCTTCCCTACCCGCCGGAGCACCCGAAGGTGAAGGGCGAGCCGAAGCGCGTACAGCCCAGCAGGGCCAAGCGCGTCAGCGATTGACGGGCACGACTGCGTACCCGGATGCGTCCCCCGGTCACAACAGCGGGGGCGGCAGCTAGGGTTCGGTCCTGGAACGGGTGTGCACAGGGGGAGCGGAGAGTTCGTGGTGACCGACCAGGACCGGCTGGTGGCCGGAAGATACCGGCTGTCCCGGCAGCTCGGCCGCGGCGGAATGGGAACCGTGTGGCTCGCGGCGGACGCGCTGCTCGACCGGCCCGTGGCCGTGAAGAAGCTGCATGTGCCGCCGCAGCTGGAGGACGACGAGCGGGCGCGGCTGTACGAGCGGACCCGCCGCGAGGCGCGCAGCGCCGCCCGCATAAGCCACCCCTGCGTGATCATCGTGCACGACGTGGTGGAGGAGGAGGGACTTCCGTGCATCGTCATGGAGTACGTGCCCTCACGCTCCCTCAGTGATGTGCTGCGCCAGGACGGCCCGTTGGCACCCGAGGCCGCCGCCCGTACGGGTCTGGCGATGGCCGCCGCGCTGCGGGCCGCGCACGCTGCGGGGGTCCTGCACCGCGACGTCAAACCGGCCAACGTCCTGCTGCAGGAGGAGGGCGAGCGCGTCGTCCTCACCGACTTCGGCATCGCCGCGGCCTCCGGCACGGAGACGCTGACACGCACCGGGGAGTTCGTCGGCTCCATCAACTACGCGTCGCCCGAACGCATGCGGGGCGGCGAGGCCGGCCCTTCCGCGGACGCGTGGGCGCTGGGGGCGACGCTGTACGAAGCGGTGGAGGGGGTGCCGCCGTTCCGCCGGGACAGCTGGGTGGAGACGGCCTACGCGGCGTCGAGCGAACCGCCGCGCCCGATGGAACGGGCCGGTGTGCTACGCGAGTTGATAGGAGGGCTGCTGGAGAAGGAGCCCGAGGACCGGCTCACTCTGGAGCAGGCCGAGGAGTGGCTGACGGGCGCTCCCGGGACGGTTCCGCTGCCCGCACCGCGCGATGACACGCGGGTCGCGAAGACCGAGGAAGCGGCATCGCCACCGGAGCCCGCCGAGAGAGCGGCTGCGCGGCGTGGGCGGGGTTCCCGCGCCGTGACGTGGGCGGTGTGCTCGGCCCTTGCCGCGGCGGTGATCGCGGGCGGCGGATGGTGGCTGGCGCGGGACAACGGCGGTGCGGGCGACGGCTCCGGCTCCCCGAGTCCTTCCGCCTCCCATTCGGGCCCTTCGGAGTCGGCTCCCCCGCCGCGCCCGCCCGTCGCGAAGGGATATCAACGCGTCAAGGACCAACTCGGCTTCTCCGTCGACGTTCCCGACGGCTGGAAGCGGAAGGCGAAGGCCGGCGGGCAGCAGGTCGACTACGTCGCGCCGTCCAGGCTCACGGGCCTGAAGTTCAGCGTGGTGGACTTCGCGGGTGACAGCCCGCTCAAGCACTGGCGCGAACTGGAGCCGGAGGTACGGGAGAAGTCACCGGGCTACACCAGGCTGCGGATGAACGCCACGAGTTACCTGGGGCAGGACGCCGCGATCTGGGAGTACACCTGGCAGGGCAGGGCACGCCCGTTCCACGCCGTCGACCTCGGATTCGGCAGGGAGGGCGAGCGGCACTACGCCCTCTATCTCTCGGCGCCGGAAGCCGAATGGGGCACGGCGAAAGGGCACTTCGACATGGCGGTCAAGACCTTCCGCGTCGATTCCCAGGACTGAACCGGCCCCTCGGGTTCAGCCCTGGGAGGGACCGTCCGCCCAGTGCCGTCGGCCGGTGCTGATGAGCAGCAGCTGCCGGCGGGCCGTACGGGCGACGCTCTCCTCGTCCGGTCCCTCGCCGAGTGCCGCGTCCAGGAAGGCGGACGCGGTCACCACGACGTGGTCGACGTACAGCTCCCCCAGCATCCGCATGTCCTCCGCACTCCACCCGGCTGACATCTCGTCGGCTGCGAGCGCCTCGGCGACCTCGTCGGCGAACCGGTCCAACTCGGCGCCTATCGCGGCCCGTACGGCCGGGACGCCGCCGTGCCTCTCCCGTGCGACGAAGCGGACGTGGGTGGGGTGCTCGCGTACGTAGCGGGCGATGGCGCTGACAGCGCGCTCGATGCGTGCGCTCTCGTCCTGCGGTCCTTCCAGAATTTCGCGCACCACCGTGTGGAGGCTTCCAAGTGACTCCTCGACGAGGGCGACACCCAGATCGCTCATGTCCCGGAAGTGCCGGTAGAAGGCGGCCGGCGCCACTCCCACGACACGGGTGACCTCACGCAGTCCGAGGCTGCTGAGGCTCTGGTCCTCCAGCAGGCGCAGACCGGCGTCCAGCAGCGCACGACGAGTTCTGGCCTTCTGGGTCTCGCGGGACGTCGGTGCGGAGGCGCTGGTGTGGCTCATGTCTCTCAGTAAACAGGTGTTCGCGCAACTGTGCCAAGGTAGACTCGAATTCAGTGAACAGTTGTTATCCCAACTGTTCACTGAGACTGTTCACCGAGTCCTGATCATGGGCCCCACACGAAGAAAGGCCAGACATGATCTTCATCGTTGCCGCGTTCCTCCTGCTGGGATTCCTGGTGGGCACCGCGGCACACATCCCACTCCCGGCCACATTCGCCGCAGCCGCGGCCATCGGTGCCTGGCTGCTGGTCTTCGCGGTCCGTGAGCGCAGGCACCACCGTCAAGGGAGCTGACTGAGACATGAACGCCCTGAACACCCTTGTCCGTCACACCCCTTCGGGCACCCGTGACCACCGCGACCACCGCGAGGAGCCCGTGACCGGGAGCGCCGAGCACAGCGAGCCGGCTTCGCAGACACAGCAGACCGAACAGGCACAGTCCGGCGTACGTCCGGGGATCACGGCGCGCGTGCGCGATGCCGACGGCATGGCTGTCGCCTCCTTCGTCATGGGTCTGGCCGGACTGCTGGTCTTCAACGTCGTCCTCGGCCCGTGCGCCCTGGTGCTCGGCGGTCTCGCCCTGATGCGCGGAACGAACCGCCGTGGACGCGCCGTTCTCGGCCTCTCGCTCGGAGCCGCCGACCTGATCGTCCTCGCGGCCGTGACCGCGGCGGACCAGTCGGTCTCCTGGAGCATCACCGGCTGATCGAGGCGAAGGCCACGAAGGCCGGACAGCGGGGCGGTGCCGTACGGCTACGGCACCGCCCCGCTCGTCGAGCCCGTTCGTCCCGCTCGCTCCTCGTGCGTCAGGCGGGCACCGCCAGCAGAAGCGCGAAGCGCCCCGCCGTGTCCGTCCACCAGTGACTCAACTCGAAGCCGCCACGGGCGAGTTCAGCCGTCAGTGACGGACGCCGGAACTTGACGGCGATCTCCGTCAGCACCTCCTCGCCCTCCTCGAAGTCCGCGCTCATCTCCAGCGCGGGCAGCGCCACAGTCTGGGCGCGAACGGAGCGCAGCCGCATCTCGATGCGCTCCTCCTCCGCGTTCCAGACGGCACGGTGCTGGAAGGCCCCGGGATCGAAGCCGGCGCCGAGTCTGCGGTTGAGCACCCTCAGGACGTTCTTGTTGAACTCGGCGGTCACGCCCTGCGCGTCGTCGTACGCCGGCACCAGCACCGCCGGGTCCTTCACGAGGTCCACGCCCATCAACAAAGAGTCGCCGGGCCCGAGTTCCTTGCGCAGCGCCGCGTAGAAGGCAGGCCGTGCGTCGCCGTCGAGGTTGCCGAGCGTGCCGCCGAGGAAGGCCACCACGCGGGGCCCGCGCACCTCGGGAGGCAGTCCGAGGTCGGTTTCCAGATCGGTGACGCACGCCGTGACCTTCAGCTCGGGATAGTCACGGCACAGCGCTTCGCCCGCCTCCACCAGCGCGTCGGCGCTGACGTCGAGTGCCGCGTAGTGCTCCAGAGTTCCGTGGCTGAGCAGACTGTCCAGCAGCAGCCTGGTCTTGCGGGACGAGCCGGAGCCCAGCTCGATGAGCGTACGGGCGCCGGTGGCCGCAGCGACGGCTTCGGACCGCTCGCGCAGGATCTCGTGCTCTGCCCGCGTCGGGTAGTACTCGGGCAACTCGGTGATCTCTTCGAAGAGTTCGCTTCCGCGGGCGTCGTAGAACCATTTGGGCGGCAGGGTCTTGGGGCGGCCCGTCAGCCCCTTGAGCACGTCGGTGTGCAGGGCGTCGTCGAAGTATCCGTCGGGGAGACGGCGGGTGAGGTCGAAGCGGCCCGTCATGCGATGGGGATCCTCTCGGCGGCGGGAACCAGCGGGACGGTACGTACGGTTGAGGTCGTGGCCACGAGCAGGGACTCGTCGGGGACTTCCTGCCATCCGCCGTCGGCGCCGCTGTCGGCATCGGCGCCGCGGTCGGCTGTGCCGCTCCCGCCCGTGCCGTCCCCGTCGCCGCTGCCTTGCGAGCCGGCGTCGGGTTCGGAGGCGACCCGTACGCTCTGCGGCCCTGTGCGGTACCAGAGGGTGTCGCCGCGGCGTGTGGCGAGGATCGTACGGCCGTCCGTGAGCAGGAAGTTGAGCCGGGCGCGGGGACGTATCCCGGCGACACGGCTGGTGAGCGACGCCAGGGCCTCCTCGGCCGGCTGTCCCGCGTCCATGTGCTGCGTGAGCAGCGCCCACAGCAGCGCGGAGTCACAGCGTGCCTCCAGGCCGAGCAGTTCGCGGGGCTCCAGCCGCTCACCGAGGTCGTCGAGGAGAGCTTCCCAGTCCTGCACGGCACCGTTGTGGCTGAAGAGCCAACGGCCGTGCGCGTACGGGGCCGCCGCCGTCTCGTCCTGCGCGGTTCCCTCGGTGGCGTCGCGCACCGCGGCGAGCACAGCGGTGCTCCGGACGGCACGCGTCAGGTCCGGCAGGTTCGGGTCGGCCCAGACCGGCACGGCGCGGCGGTAGCGTGCCGGTGCCTGCGGTGTCTCCGCCTCTGGCTCTGCTTCTGCCTCCTGGTCCGGGTGCGCTTCCTGCTGCCGGTACGGAAGCGGATACGGGTACGGGTACCAACCCAGCCCGAAACCATCGGCGTTGACGGTGCCGTACCGCTGGAGCCGCGGCGCCCACGACTGCTCGTAGAGCCCTTTCGCGGGCCGGGTGACGACGTCCGCGAGTGATACCGGAGGGCCCAGATAGGCGAGGTGACGGCACATCAGCGCTCTCCCCCGCCGCCACGCGCGGTGCGGAAACCCGCGAAGATCTGACGGCGGACCGGCAGGTCCCAGTTGCGGAACGTGGCCCGGCAGGCGACCTGGCCGGTGCCGAAGGACCCGCCGCGCAGCACCTTGTGCTCGGAGCCGAAGAAGACCTCGGAGTATTCGCGGTAGGGGAACGCCTCGAAGCCCGGGTAGCCGGTGAAGTCCGAGGACGTCCACTCCCATACGTCCCCGATCAGCTGCCGCGCCCCGCACGGTGCCGCGCCGGCCGGGTAGGCGCCGGCGGGCGCCGGGCGCAGGTGCCGCTGCCCCAAGTTGGCGTGCCCCTCGCCTGGTTCGGCGTCGCCCCACGGGTAGCGGAGGGAGTCGCCGGTGTCCGGGTCGTACCGGGCGGCCTTCTCCCATTCGGCCTCTGTGGGCAGCCGCCGGCCTGCCCAGCGGGCGTACGCGTCGGCCTCGTACCAGCTCACGTGCATCACCGGCTCACCGGGCGGCACCCGCTCGGTGTAGCCGAAGCGGCGCCGCATCCACATCTCGCCGTCCCGGTGCCAGAACAGCGGCGCGCTCAGGTCCGCCTTCTGCGCATACGCCCAGCCCTCGGGATGCCACCAGCGTGGTTCCCTGTAGCCGCCGTCCTCGATGAACCGCTGGTATGCGGCATTGGTGACGGGCACCGCGTCCAGTTCGAAGGC
>DATMEI010000416.1:0-6914 GCA_035556995.1 Streptomyces sp. | reverse complement strand
GTGGCGGGCGCAGGGCCTGTCCGACGTGGAGATCGGCCGGCGGCTAGGTGTGTCGGACAAGACGGCCGCCCGGGTCCTCACCGACCATGCCGACTACCGGGAAAGTCACATCCTCAGCGTATCCGCACACCCTCGGCGTCCGAAGCGCGGCCGGTGGCCGGCAGGATCCGCGTGGCCGGATCAGTACCCGGGCCGCTGCTGAGCGACGTACAGCGCTCGCCGGACCCGTCCGCAGCCCTCTCGGCGACAGCCTGGTCACCGTCTGCGACAAGCGCGGACCTGAGGGCAACGGCGGGCGCTCGCGCCACCGACGGCGCCCGCGGCAGTGACGGCCCAAGCACCGCCGGCGGCGCCCGTCGCTCCGGCGTATCCCTGCGAGGCCGTACGGCGCGGCTCGCGCGGCCACGAGGACGCCGGGGCGCCCCTGTTGCCGCTCCGGGACGGGCGTCTGCCCTGCCCTGCGCCGCCGGGGACGGGCAGTTCCGCACTGCGGAAGCAGGAGCCGCTGGTTAGCATGTGTCCCGGGGGACGGACGACCGCGACCGGAACGGGGAACAGCGAGATATGGGTGAATGGGGCGCAGCGCGCACACTGAGACGACTGCGCACCCGGCTCGAACGCCTCGCTCGCGAGGTCGCGAAGTTCGGCGCCGTCGGTGCGGTGGGATTCCTGGTCAACGTGGCCGTCTTCAACCTGTGCATCCACACACTGCAATTGGCCCCCATCCGCTCCGGTGTGATCTCCCAGGTCGTCGCGATCGGCACGAACTACCTGGGCAACCGCTACTGGACGTACCGGCACACCGACAAGCGCCGCATCCGGCGTGAGACGCTCCTCTTCTTCGCCTTCAGCGGTGTCGCGCTGGTCATCGAGAACGCTGTGCTCGCCGTCTCGCACTACGGCTTCGGCTTCACCTCGACGCTCGCGGACAACATCGCGAAGAACGTGATCGGTCTGGGCATCGGCACGCTCTTCCGCTTCTGGACCTACCGCACCTGGGTCTTCAGGACCGGTTCAGCCGGCCGCATCTTCGGCCGTTCCGCCTCCGGCGAGCGCCTCGCGGCCAAGGAAAAGCGCGAAGACCGGCGGGTGTTGCTGAAGTAGCTCCAGGCGTCCGCCGTCCGCCTCTGCCAGATCGCGGGCGACGGCCAGGCCCAGGCCTGTGGAGTTGTGGCCGCTGACGGTCCTCTCGAAGACCCGCGAGCCCAGTTCGGGATCCACACCCGGCCCCTCGTCCGTCACCTCGACGACGACCTGGTTCCCGGTGACGCGTGTACGCAGCGCGACCGTACCGGCCCCGTGCATCAGGGAGTTCTCGATCAGCGTCGCCAGTACCTGAGCGACCGCTCCCGGGGTGCCCACGGCCCGCACCCCCGGCTTTCCGGAACGTACGATCGCCCGCCCCTCGCTCCTGACGGCGGGCTTCCACTCCTCGACCTGCTGCTTGAGCACCTCGTCCAGATCGAAGTCCACGGCCGAACCGGAGCGCGGATCACGGGAGTTGGTCAGCAGCCGCTGCACGACGTCGGTCAGCCGCTCCACCTGTGCGAGGGCGATCGTCGCTTCCTCCTTGACGGTTGCCTGGTCCTCCGGATCGTCGGTGTCGGCGGTGGCGATGATCTCCTCCAGCCGCATCGACAGCGCCGTCAGCGGCGTGCGCAGCTGGTGCGAGGCGTCCGCGGCGAGGCGCCGCTCCGCGGTCAGCATCCGTCCGATACGGTCCGCGCTGCCGTCCAGCACATCGGCGACCCTGTCCAGTTCGGGGACGCCGTAGCGGCGGTGGCGGGGCCGCGGATCGCCGGAGCCCAGCCGCTCGGCGGTCTCCGCGAGGTCGGTGAGCGGTGCGGCGACGCGGTGCGCCTGACGTACGGCGAGGATCGCGGCGGCGGCGACGGCGAGCAAGGCGACGGCGAGGATGATCATGAGCGTCCGGCCGACCTCGTCCTGCACCGAACTGTAGGCCTGCTGCACGGTGATGCGTTCGCCGTGCGCGCCGCGCTGGGACGCTTCGATCACCCTGCCCTCGGGCCGGGTTCCGAGCGTGATGGTGCGCTTTCCGGGCACCTCGATACGGACGTATCGGTTCCGGGGGACGGCGTTGCCCATGGTCCCGGGAGAGACCTTCTCACCTGCGACGATGCGGCTCTCCACCACGGAGACCAGCTGTACGGCCTCCGACTTCACGCTGTCCTGGGCGCTGGTCTCGATGGAGCGGGACTCGACGATGATCAGCGAGATGCCGAAGACGGCGACCACGACGAGCACGACAGCGAGTGTCGACTGGATCAGCCTGCGGCGCACGTACGGTCCTCGGTACGGGAGTCGGTGAGGAGCCCGCAGCCCTCCGGAAACGCAGTCGGCGCCGGCACTCTCAGCTCTTCTCGAAACGGAACCCGACGCCCCGCACAGTGGCGATGTAACGCGGATTGGCGGCGTCGTCGCCGAGCTTCTTGCGGAGCCAGGAGATGTGCATGTCCAGCGTCTTCGTCGAGGACCACCAAGTGGTGTCCCAGACCTCGCGCATGAGCTGGTCACGCGTGACGACTCGGCCGGCGTCGCGCACGAGCACCCGCAGCAGGTCGAACTCCTTGGCCGTCAGCTGGAGTTCCTCCTCGCCCATCCAGACGCGGTGCGACTCGACGTCGATCCGCACCCCGTGCGTGGAGGGCGGCACCGCGGGCTCGGACGGGGCGCCCCGCCGCAGCAGGGCCCGTACGCGCGCGAGCAGTTCGGCCAGCCGGAAGGGCTTCGTGACGTAGTCGTCGGCACCCGCGTCCAGGCCGACGACCGTGTCCACCTCGTCGGCACGCGCTGTGAGGACGAGTACGGGAAAGGTGTGCCCCTCGTTGCGCAGCCGGCGGCAGACCTCCAGGCCGTCCATCCCGGGGAGACCGAGGTCCAGCACCACCAGGTCGATCCCCTCGCGCAGCCCTGCATCGAGCGCTCCGGGGCCGTCCTTGCGCACCTCGACCTCGTATCCCTCGCGGCGAAGCGCACGGGCCAGCGGCTCCGAGATCGAGGTGTCGTCCTCGGCGAGCAGTACACGGGTCATGGCCTGATGGTAGTCCTCGTCGCGGTGCGTAAGGCCGGTCCCCACCAACCAGTGCGGATCGTCGGAGATGCAGACTCGTTACCTTCGAATTGGCTGGAATGGCATACCTCGCACCTGTGATGTGTGTCGCAACTCCTTCCATTCCCAGGGCTCCTGTGACGTATGGTGAGGGCCTTCCGAGTCCGTGTGCAGTGCACATATCGCCGTCGGGCCTGTCCCAGGTCCTCTGTGCGTGAATGCCCGCCGGCCGCCCTTGCGGCCCTTCACGCGGCGGAAGCACAGCCCGAGATCGGTCGATGACCCGTCGGCTGGGCCCTGTGCGTGTTCTACGCGCGTTGCACGGGGGTGCGCCCGGCTGCCGGCACCATCCCATACAGCGAGGAACCCCCCACATGGCCTCCACACTGTCCAAGGACGACCCGCAGGATCCACCCGCGGCCGGCAGCAGGACCTTCTTCGGTCACCCCCGCGGACTCGCCACGCTCTTCATGACCGAGATGTGGGAGCGCTTCAGCTTCTACGGAATGCGCGCCCTGCTCGTCCTCTACCTGACGGCCGCCGTCACCGACGGCGGCATGGGAATGGCCACGGCCACCGCCGTGGCGCTCTACTCCGTCTACAACGCCACCGTCTACCTGATGTCGATGCCGGGCGGCTGGCTCGGCGACCGCGTCTGGGGCCCCCGCAAGACGGTCTCCATATCGGCGTTCGTCATCATGATCGGCCACGCGCTGCTGGCCACCGGTGTCGATGCGCTCTTCTTCGGCGGCCTGGTCTTCATCGGCGTCGGCTCCGGGCTGCTGAAGGCCAACATCTCCACGATGGTCGGCCACCTCTACCAGGGTCCCGACGACCCGCGCAGGGACGGCGGCTTCACCGTCTTCTACATGGGCATCAACATCGGTGCCTTCGCGGCACCGCTGCTCATCGGCTGGGCCGGCCAGAAGGTCAGCTGGCACCTCGGCTTCGGCCTTGCCGCGGTCGGCATGGCGCTCGGCCTGATCCAGTTCCTCATCGGCACCCGGCACCTGCCGGCGCGCTCCAGCACCGTCCCGTATCCGCTGACCACCGAGGAGCGCAACAAGGCGATACGCAACACCGTGCTGGGCGCCGCCGTGCTGGGGGTCTTCTACACCGTCGTCGTGCTCGCGAACGCCTTCACCATCGACTGGGTGCTGTGGCCCGTGAGCATCGCGGGGCTGGTCCTGCCGACGTTCTACTTCGTCAAGATGCGCCGTGACCGGGAAGTCACGGCCGATGAGAAGAAGAAGCTCACCGGCTACATCTGGTTCTTCGTGGCCGCGGCCATCTTCTGGATGATCTTCGACCAGTCCGGCTCGACCCTGACCCTCTTCGCCGAGAAGAGCACATCGACCGACCTGCTGGGGATCACCTTCCCCACCAGCTGGTTCCAGTCGGTCAACCCGCTGTGGGTGATGACGCTGGCCCCCGTGCTGGCCGCGCTGTGGGTCAAGCTCGGAAGCCGCAATCCGGCCACCACGACCAAGTTCTCCATGGGCCTCATCGGCATCGGCGTCTCCTTCGGCGTGATGATGCTGGCGATGGCCGCCGCCTCCGGCGGCAGCAAGGTCAGTCCGCTCTGGCTGATCGTGGTCTACCTGATCCAGACCGTCGCGGAGCTGTGCCTCTCACCGGTCGGGCTGTCGGTGACGACGAAGCTGGCACCGGCCAAGTACGCGAGCCAGCTGATGGGTGTCTGGTTCCTCGCGGTCACCGCCGGCGACTGCGTCTTCGCGATCGTCCAGCTGGTCATCGGCGACGCCGCCAGCGGAAAGACGGGCTTCGCGGTGCAGGGCGTCATCGCCGCCCTGGCCGGTGTGGTCTTCCTGGCCGCCCGCAAGAAGATCAAGCCACTCATGGGCTCGGTCAAGTAGCGCGCGCGTACGCGCAGTTGCACCCCTGTGCGGCCCCCGGTTCCTCCCGGGGGCCGCACGTGCGAGCGGTGAAACGAACCTCGCAGTCACACAGAGTGTTGTTGCGGGCAGAGCCGGATGCCTTGACGCTGAAGAGGTGCGCAGGCTTCCGGTCACTGTCGTCACATGTCTGACGTTGCTGCTCTGCACGTCACCAGTGGTGTTCGGCGGCTCCGAACGCGACCGGGAAGCGGAGCGCACCTACTCCTACGGCAGCCGGCCCCGCCAGCAACTGGTTGCCTACCGTGACCGGGACGCCCGTTCCGACGAGGGTCTCCGGCGTCCCGGCGTGATCATCCTGCACGGCGGCTTCTGGTTCCAGGACCGGTCGTCCGGATGGAACGTCTGGGCCCAGCAGATCGCCGACGCGGGAGCCACCGTCTTCGACGTCGACTACCGCCGCAACGTCGACGCACCATGGCCCGCCCAGCGTTCGGACGTGCTGCGCGCGCTGCGGTGGATACGACGGCACGCCGGCACCTTCGGCGTCGACCCGGGCAGGCTCGTGATCCTGGGCTCGTCCGCGGGTGGTCAGCTGGCCACCAGCGTCGGTACGTACGGGGCGGGCCGGCAGCACGTCGCCGGCGTCATAGGGCTCTCCCCGGTCGTCGACCCGTACCGCGCCTGGCTGAGCGGCGCCGACGGCCGTACGGACGAGGACAGCAGGGGACTTGAGGTGCTGCGGGCGAGCGCCGCGGTGCTGGCAGGCTGCGAGCCGGACCGCGGCACGGAGCAGGCGCGCGAGCGCTGCCGGCGGGTCTGGCGCGACATGTCGGCGGTGCGGCACGCCACCGGCAGCGAGGACGCCCCCATGCTGCTGATCCACTCACGGCGCGACTTCGTGCCGGTCCCGCACTCCGAAGCGCTGCGCGGCGCCGAGCGGCGGCAGGGCATGGGCCCGGGGGACATCAGTGTCGTGACGGTGCCGGGTGCGGGGCACGGCGGTGCGCTGATGCGGACGCCGGCCGTGGCGTCGCGGGTGCTGGCGTGGATCGAGGCACGTACGCGCACGGCCGGGGCGGGAACACGCGGCTGACGGACGGTGCGTACGCCCCCCGCCGTGGAGGCGCGGACAAGGCCGAGGGGCGCCCCCGCGCAGGAGCGCCCCTCGGTCCGGTCTGCAGCCTGTTCGCGGATACGTCCCGCTCTACGGCAGGTTGCGGGCCATCACGATTCGCTGGACCTGGTTCGTGCCCTCGTAGATCTGCGTGATCTTGGCGTCGCGCATCATCCGCTCGACCGGGTAGTCACGCGTGTAGCCGTAGCCGCCCAGCAGCTGGACGGCGTCCGTGGTGATCTCCATGGCCGCGTCCGATGCGTAGCACTTCGCGGCGGCGCCGAAGAAGGTCAGCGCCTCCTCACCGCCGCCGAGCGAGACGCGCTCCGACCTGGCGGCAGCCGCGTACGTCAGCTGACGGGCCGCCTCCAGCTTCATCGCCATGTCGGCCAGCATGAACTGCACGCCCTGGAAGTCCGCGACGGGCTTGCCGAACTGCTTGCGCTCCGTGACATAGCCCTTGGCGTAGTCGAGCGCGCCCTGTGCGATGCCGAGAGCCTGGGCCGCGATGGTGATCCGGGTGTGGTCCAGGGTCAGCATCGCGGTGGCGAAGCCGGTGCCCTCCTTGCCGAGCATGCGGTCGGCCGGGATGCGGACGTTGTCGAGATAGACCTCGCGGGTCGGCGAGCCCTTGATGCCGAGCTTCTTCTCCGGGGCGCCGAAGGAGACACCTTCGTCGTCCTTCTCCACGACGAAGGCCGAGATGCCCTTCGTGCGCTTGTCCGGGTCGGTCACCGCCATGACCGTGTAGTAGTCGGAGACGCCGGCGTTGGTGATCCAGCGCTTGACGCCGTTGAGCACCCAGTCGTCGCCGTCGCGTACCGCGCGGGTGGTCATGGCGACGGCGTCGCTTCCGGCCTCGGGCTCGGAC
>DATMEI010000415.1:0-2608 GCA_035556995.1 Streptomyces sp. | reverse complement strand
CCGCTCGCCATGCCTTCGAGGATGGCGGCTGGCGGGTTACAGGAGGGTGACGAGCGTTACAACGCTCAGGCGACGTCGCGAAGCTTCTGCGCTTCGGCGAGGGACTGCAGCTTCTTGAGCGACTGGTTCTCGATCTGGCGGATGCGCTCGCGCGTCACGTTGAACGTGCGGCCCACCTCGTCGAGTGTGCGGGGGTGCTCCCCGCCCAGGCCGTAGCGCAGCTCGAGCACTCGCCGCTCCCTGTAGGAGAGGTTCTCGAGCGCCTCGCGCAGGGCCTCCTTGGTCAGGAGGTCCGCGGCACGGTCGAACGGGGACTCGGCCTTCTCGTCAGCGATGAACTGACCGAACTCCGACTCCTCCTCGTCGCCGACCGGCTTCTCCAGTGAGACCGGAGCCTGCGCGGAGCGCTTGATCGAGTCGACCTCGTCGGGCTCGATGCCGGTGACGTCGGCGATCTCCTCCGGCGTGGGCTCGCGGCCCAGCTCGGTGACGAGCTTGCGCTCGGCGCGGCCGATCTTGTTCAGCTTCTCGACGACGTGGACCGGGATGCGGATGGTCCGCGCCTTGTCGGCGAGCGCCCGGGCGATGGCCTGGCGGATCCACCAGGTCGCGTAGGTGGAGAACTTGTAGCCACGGGCGTAGTCGAACTTCTCCACCGCCCGTATCAGTCCGAGGTTGCCCTCCTGGACCAGGTCCAGCATGGTCAGCCCGCGGCCGACGTAGCGCTTGGCGACGGAGACGACGAGGCGCAGGTTCGCCTCTATGAGGCGGCGCTTGGCGATCCTGCCCATCACGATCAGCCGGTCGAGATCGAGCGCGAGTGCACTGTCCTGTGTGGACGGGTCGGCGAGCTTCTCCTCGGCGAACAGGCCCGCCTCCACGCGGCGTGCGAGGTCGACCTCGTCGGCGGCGCTCAGCAGAGGGATGCGGCCGATCTCGCGCAGGTACTGCCGGAACAGATCAGCCGAAGGGCCGCTGCCTGCATCCTTTTTGGCGGGCGCTTTCCGCTCGGGCCGGGTGCCTTCGGGCCGGACGGGCGCAGCAGGCGTGGACTGTGCAGGTGGGGCAGACGGAGCCGGTGGGGCAGGTGCGACGGGCTGCACAGGTGGAGGTGGCGCGGCGGCCACATCGGGCACCGCCGGGGCGGAAGGAACCGTCGGGGCGGGGGGAGCCGCGCTGGTCAGGGTCCGGGTCTGCACGGGGGCGACCTCCAGAGTGCTCGCTGCCGGTTCGGGGGGCGGCGTACATGCTGTGCGGATCCGCGGGGGACTCCGGCCCTCCGGCCGCGACGCCACCCCGCTCCGAGGACTCAGGCACCGCCCACCAGTGTGGGGTACGACACACTCCCGCCACGAGGGGCGTGCGCCCAGTTTCTGAGATCGACGGTGACTTGCCGCATACGCACGGCTACGTCACAGCGCGCCTCCGGCCGGCACCCGGCGGGCACCCAGCGGGCGCCCAGTGGAGGCCGGTGGCTCTACAGCGCTGACGCTCCGCGCTCGCGGAGTGCGCGTCCGTACTGCTGGAGCGTCCAGATCTCCTGCCGCACGGACGCCGAACGCTCCTCGTCACGCTGCGCTTCGAGGCGGCGTGCGTTGCTTTCCAGGTCTGCGATGCGGGAGTTGACCGCGGCCAGCCGGACGGCGACGAGCTGCATCCCGGCATACATCTCGTCCGGTTCGCGGCCGCGCGCGCTGCGCAGCGGCTCGACGACGAGCTCCATGACGAGGGACCGTACGGTGTCGTCGGACGCGGCGGCACGCACCCGGCTGACGAACTCCCCGTCGGCGCCGCTCACGCCGCCCGCCGTCTCGATGGTCTGCCGGACCGTGGCGTACGGAGGGGCTGTGAACTCGTCGGCGCCGTAGGCGTCGAAGGCCGGTGAGACCAACCCGGGGCACTGGAGGGCGAGTTTGAGCAGCTCCCGCTCCACTCGGTGTGCCGGGCTGCGGAGATTGAGGGCGGGTCCGCCGGGCGCGGTGCCCGTGGGCTGCCGTGACGCGGACTCGGCGGGGGCGGGCGCGCCGGCGGAGGCACGGCCTCGCGCGGCGGGCGCCGCATGGCGGCGGCGCGCCAGCTGCCCCAGCCGGCGCACCACGAACTGCGTGTCGAGGATCCCGAGCAGCCCGGCGAGCCGCACGGCGTACTCGTGCTGGATCGAGGGGTCCTTGATCTGTGCGACGACCGGCGCGGCCTGTTCCAGGGCGGCCGAACGGCCTTCCGCCGTATCGAGGTTGTGCTGGTCGACGATCGAGCGGATCGCGAACTCGAAGAGCGGCGAACGGCTCTCGACGACCTTCGCCACCGCCTCGTCGCCCTCGGCGAGCCGCAGCTCGCAAGGGTCCATGCCTTCGGGCGTGATCGCGATCGACGTACGGGCCGCGAACTTCTGGTCGTCCTCGAAGGCGCGCAGCGCGGCCTTCTGCCCGGCCGCGTCCCCGTCGAAGGTGAAGATGACCTCCGACTGGGAGTTGTCCATCAGCAGCCGCCTGAGGATCTTGATGTGCCCCTCGCCGAAGGAGGTGCCGCTGGTGGCGACGGCGGTGGTCACTCCGGCCAGGTGGCAGGCCATGACGTCGGTGTAACCCTCGACGACGACTGCGCGGTT
>DATMEI010000414.1:0-3904 GCA_035556995.1 Streptomyces sp. | reverse complement strand
TGACCGGATACACCACCGGCGAACCGGCGTTCGCCAGTCCCGTCGACATCGAGGCCCACGGTCCGTACGGGCCGGGCAGAGTCGACACCTCCGGGAGCTGGAAACGCCCGCGCTATCCCTTCCAGGGCCGTATAACCCCCGACGGCAGCAGCGGCTACCGCGCCGAGCCGGGCCGGTATCACCTGTACATCGCGTGGAGCTGCGGATGGGCGCACCGGACGGCGATCGTGCGGCGGCTGAAGGGACTTGAGAACGTCGTCTCCCTGAGCCACGTCGACGACGAACGCGACGGCCGGGGCTGGGCGTTCAGGGAACGCCGCGGGCCCGACCCGGTCAACGGATTCCGGCTGCTGCTCGAAGCGTACGAGGCCACCGAGCCCGGCTATCCGGGCCACATCTCCACCCCGGTGCTGTGGGACCGGGAGACCGGGCGCATCGTCAGCAACCACTTCGACGGCATCACAGCGGACCTGGGCGGCGCCTTCGACGCGTGGGCCGAGCCCGTGCCGGGCGTCTCACTGCGCCCACCGCTGCCGCGACCGGAGATCGACGAGCTGAACACCTTCATCTACGAGAACGTCAGCGACGGCGTGTACCGGGTCGACGGCGCCCGTACCCAGGACGAGTACGAGCACTGGCGCCGGCGGGTGTGCGGCGCCCTCGACGAACTCGGCACGCGGCTCGCGGACAGCAGATACCTCTTCGGTGACGTGATCACCGAGTCGGACGTCCGGCTCTGGCCGACCCTGGCCCGGTTCGACCTCGCCTACAACCCGGTGGGCGGCATCTGCCGCGAGGGCCTGGCCGCCTTCCCGCACCTGTGGGCGTACGCGCGCGACCTGTACGGGCACCCGGCCTTCCGGGAGACCACCGACTTCGACACCTACCGGATGAGCCCGCCGGAATCCCGTGCGGACGGTGTGGTGCACATCGCGACCGACCCGGTGGAGCCGGACTGGTCCGAGCCGCACGGCCGGGGCGCACCCGCCGGCGGCTGAACCGTTCACATGGCGGCCGGGATTGACGTCACCCCGCGGTCAGAGGCTGGTGAGCAGGCCGTCGAGCGGGGCGGGTGTGCGGTCGGGGTCGAGGGCCTCGACGAGGACGCGGCCGTAGTGGATCTTGCGCCCCTTCTTCGTGCCTAGGAAGCGCCGCAGCTGCTGCTGTGAGGTGCGGCCCCGCTGTGCTGGCTGGCGCAGGAAGGCCTGCAGAGCACGCAGTTCGCCCTCCGCCCGTACGAGCTCCTCCACCCGTGTCACGCCCAGCGCGCGGATGAGTTCGTCCTCCAGATCCGCCGCGCAGACGAAGAACTCCTGCTGTGCCGCGCTGGCCTGCTCCAAACCGCGGGCGTAGTAGCGGCGCTCCGCCTCGTCGCACAGTCCCGTGAGGCGGAGGTCCAGGCCGGGTGGCCCGAGGAGGCGGGCGAAGCGCCCGACGCTCATCGCACCGCCCATCGGCAGGACGCAGACTCCCTCGGCCGCCAGGTCCCGGCCGCGGCTCGCGGCCAGCGCATTGACTGCTGCGACGTCGCTCGGCCCTTCGAGCAGGACGGCTGCCCGGACGGGCAGCTGCGCGGCCAGCTCGCGCGCGGGGTCGCCGGGGCCACCGGCCGCCCACGCGATGACCGCCTCCCGGAACACCCCCATGTCAGCCATGGGCTGAGTCTCCGCCCTTTCCGGCCGGCACGGTAGGGAGTTTCCGACGGCGCGGCGGGCCGTCGTCAGCCGAAGGGGGCGAGTCCTCAGAGCCGGTCTGCCGAGACCAGCCAGGCGTGGGCGTAGAGGAGTCCCTGCTCGTTGCTGCCGTCGAACTCGGAGCGGAGGTAGGACGCGGGGCTGTCGTACCCCAGCGAGTGTGCGCTCAGCTCCACATGACGGTGGGTGAAGGCCGTGAGGTAGCGGGCCGGCCGCAGCGTCGTGATGCGCCAGCCGTCGCTGAGTACGTCCCGGAGTTCCGCCTCGGAGATGTAGGCGACGGCGGCGCTGGGGTGTTGAGCCGTGTCGGAGAAGCACATCAGGTGAAGTCGCCCGCCGGGACGGCACAGGCGGTGCAGCGAGTCGATGTAGCTCTGCCGCCTGGAGGAGTCGATGCAGTGGTAGAGGGCGCTGTCCAGCACTGTGTCGAACTGCTCTGTCAGGCCGGTCGGTTCAGTGGCGTCCGCGACGGTGAAGGTGATGTCGGCACCCTGGGCCCGTGCCCGTGCCTGCGCCTGGGCGACAGCGGTCGGTGATGAGTCGAATCCGGTGACACGGTGTCCCCTCCCGTGCAGAAAGAACGCGTTGTCCGCGGTGCCGCATCCCGCGTCGAGCACGCTGCCCGTGATCTGCCCGGACTCTTCCAGACCGATCAGCTCAGGCTGCGGGGTGCCGACGTCCCAGGGGACGAGGGCATGACCGACCGCGTCGCGCAGCGGGGACTCGCCTCGGTAGAAGGCGTCGTAGCGGCGTGCGTCCGCCGACATGGGCTCCGGGCCGGAAGCGGCGTGCGTGGAGGGCGAAGCGGGTCCCGTGGTGCCCGGTTGTGCCGGGGGTTCCGGGTGCGCGGATGCTGTCATGCCGGCCTCCTTGGGGGAACGCGGGGAACACGGGTAACGCAGCGAGGGGTCCTGCTTCCTGTTGCTCTTCAGCCTCTCCAAGTAAAGTACAACAAGCATGGCAACGAGTAAAACGGATGGTTTCCCTTCACCGGAGAGGGTGGCGATGTACAGGCGCGACAGCCTGAAGAGCGACCAGGAGAGCCGCGATCACCGCCGGGGCCAGCCGGGCAAACGCCGGGCGATTCTGGACGGCGCACAGACCGTCTTCGCCCGGGACGGCTACAGCCGCGCAAGCATCGACGCCATATCGGCCGAGGCCGGAGTGTCCACGCGCACCGTGTACAACCACTTCAGAGACAAGAAGGCGCTGTTCCAGGCGGTCTTCCAGGAGAGCGCCCAACGGGCCGCCGACGCCCAGATCGCCGTCATCGACCGGCACTTGAGCAAGGTCACCGATCTGGAGTCCGACCTCGTGGCCTTCTGCTGCGCCTTCGCCGCCCCCCTCGGCCCCGCGAGCAGCGCCCACTTCGCGCTCGTACGCCAAGTCAGCGCCGAAGCCGAGCACATCCCCCGCGACGTCCTCGACGCCTGGCAGGAGGCGGGCCCCCTACGGGTCCGGCGCGCGCTCGGCAGACGCCTTCAACAGCTGGACCGGCGCGGCCTGTTGAGGGTCGAAGACCCCTCCCTGGCGGCTCTGCACCTCATGATGCTGACGGCGCTTCCGAGCCCGTCGGCGCCTCCCGGTGCCGCGGTCTCCGGAGGGGTGCTCGCCTTCCTGCACGGCTACGGGCCCTGACCTGCACGGCCTGTGCCCCCGCACGACTGTGCGGGGGCACAGAAAAAGGCGCCGCTGCTCCGGTTCACGGGGCGTGGAGCAGCGGCGCCTTTCGGACGGAGTCAGGCACCGGCCGCGTTCGCGACGTCGGCGCGGACCTGCCTGAATGCCTTGGCCCACGGGATGAGGTCGTCCATGAGCTCGTGGAGCGTGGGCTCGTGGTGCTCGCCGGGGGTGATCTCGCCCGGGAGGGTGGGGTCGGTGATCGCGAAGTCGGTGAAGCACGACAGCGCGACCTGGGGGCTGACGGTCGCGACCTTCAGCTCCGCGAACGTCACGCGGAGGTGCTCGACGGCGCGGGTGCCGCCGTGCACGCCGTGGCTGACGAATCCGGCGGCCTTGTGGGCCCACTCGCCGTGCAGGAAGTCGATGGCGTTCTTCAGCGAGGCCGGGACGGAGTGGTTGTACTCGGGCGTCACGACGATGTAGGCGTCGTACTCGGCGATGGCCTGCGACCACTTCTTCGTGTGCTCGTTGCTGTACTCACCGAAGGCCGCGGGGGCGGGCTCGTCCAGCAGCGGAAGCTTGAAGTC
>DATMEI010000413.1:0-4555 GCA_035556995.1 Streptomyces sp. | reverse complement strand
TCGCTGCGGTCCACCTCGTCGCTGCGGCAGTCGACCAGCTTGGCCGGGAGCGCGGAGTTTTCCAGGGCGGTCTTGCGCCGCTGGTTGTCACGGTGCTCACGGGCGGCGACACGGGCCTTGGCCGCTGCGGCGATCTTCTCCAGCACGGAGCGGGCCTGCTGCTTGGCGTCCCGCTTGGTCGAGGTGAGGAAGTTCTTCAGCTCCGTGGCCACGACCTGCGCGACGATCCGGGACGCCGCCGAGGTGCCCAGCACCTCCTTGGTCTGCCCCTCGAACTGCGGCTCGGCCAGCCGGACGGTCACGACCGTCGTCAGGCCTTCCAGCGCGTCGTCCTTGGCGACGTCGTCCTCGGCGACGCGAAGGATCTTCGCGGTGCGCAGTGCCTCGTTGACGGTCTTGGCCAATGACCGTTCGAAGCCGGAAACGTGTGTGCCGCCCTTGGGGGTGGCGATGATGTTGACGAACGACTTCAGCGTGGTGTCGTAGCCGGTGCCCCAGCGCAGCGCGATGTCGACGTCCAGCTCACGCTGCACCTCGGTGGGGATCATGTGCCCGCGGTCGTCGAGGACCGGCACGGTCTCCTTGAACTGGCCCTTGCCCTGCAGCCTCAGCACATCGCAGACGGCCTTGTCCTGCGCCAGGTACTCGCAGAACTCGCTGATGCCGCCGTCGTAGCGGAAGACCTCCTCCGAGACGCCGGAGCCGGACGAGTCCTGCGCCTGCGCCCCACCGCTCTGCCCTTCGAGCCCGCGCTCGTCCCGTACGACCAGCGTCAGCCCGGGCACGAGGAAGGCCGTCTGCCGGGCACGGGCGTGCAGCGTCTCCAGGGAGAGCTTGGCGTCCTTGAGGAAGATCTGCCTGTCCGCCCAGTAGCGCACGCGCGTGCCGGTGCGGTTCTTGGGCACCTTCTTGCCCTTGAGCAGGCCGCCGGAGGGGTCGAACGGGGCGTCGGGACCGGATTCGGTGAAGATGCCCGGGACCCCGCGCCGGAAGCTGATGGAGTGCGTACGGCTGCCGCGGTCGACCTCGATGTCGAGCCGTGCGGAGAGCGCGTTGACGACCGAGGCACCGACGCCGTGCAGACCGCCGGAGGCCGCGTACGAGCCGCCGCCGAACTTGCCGCCGGCGTGGAGCTTCGTCATCACGACCTCGACGCCCGACAGGCCGGTCTTGGGCTCCACGTCGACCGGGATGCCGCGGCCGTTGTCGCAGATCTCGACCGAGCCGTCGTCGTGCAGGGTCACCTCGATGCGGTCGCAGTGGCCGCCGAGCGCCTCGTCGACGGAGTTGTCGATGATCTCCCAGAGGCAGTGCAGCAGACCCCGGCTGTCCGTGGAGCCGATGTACATGCCGGGGCGCTTGCGCACCGCCTCGAGTCCCTCGAGAACCAGCAGGTGCCGCGCGGTGTAGTTGGAGCCTCCGTCCCGGTCTGCTCCGGTGAGCAGAGCGGCGGAAGGCTTGGTGTTCCCCATGCCGGAGGCCAGGGAAGGATCGGCGGTCACGCGGTTCGCTCCTCGCTGAATTCTGCTTTTGGTGGCTGGCTGCCGCGTCAGAGGGTACCGAGAGTGCAGGAGAGGGCGCGCCGCGCCACCCAGGAAGGGGGTTCATGCTAGCCCATACTCGATCGCACGTTCGATAACTCGGGCGGGTGACGCACACATCACGTTCCCTTTGGCGCATGAACCATTTAGGCTCCGGGCACGTCCCCTTCAACAACGGGAACACTGCACAGACAACAACTGGACAACAGCAACCAAGCGACATGACGACGAAGCAACCCACGTAATACGGCTCATTCGCCGCCACCCGGCAACATGCAGCCGCCCCGGGGAGAAATCTCCGAGGAATCGTCGAGAGCGGGAACGTTTTCGACCTGGTTGGATGTTGACCCTGGTACGACAGCTCGTCGAGCTAGAGAAGAGGCGACGTGACTACTGTTCTGACCCCCGCGACTCCGTTGACGGCCGCCGATCGCTGCGACCGCTGCAACGCTCAGGCATATCTGCGTGTCGTACTGCTCAGCGGCGGAGAGCTGCTCTTCTGCGCCCACCACGGCCGCAAGTTCGAGCCCGAGCTCAAAAAGATCGCCGCGGAGATACAGGACGAGACGGAGAAGCTCACTGCGGCTCCCGCGAATGCGGAGGCCGGCGAGTCCTGAGCGTCCTGACCTGACACAACGTCCCCAAACCGACGAGCTCGGTCCGGCTTCAGAGCCGGAAGCGGTGGGCGGTCATCCGGTGACACCGGGTGGCCGCTTTTCCGTGTTCCGGCTCTGGGCCGGCTTCCGGGCCGAAAGACCTTCACAACCGGCTGCTGCTCCAGGCTTCCGCTCTCAGCGAACGCCTGGCGCCGGCTCCCGTTCCGTACTCCTCCGGTACTTCCCACGCCTCCTGCTTTCCCGGCCTCAGCCGCTGTGAGCGCGTACGAGGTCCGTCATGGCCGAGACCCGCGTGTAGACCCCGGGCCGGCCCTCCTCGCCGCAGCCGGCTCCCCAGGAGACCAGTCCCACCAGGCGCCCGCGTGCCACCAGCGGCCCTCCGCTGTCCCCCTGGCAGGCGTCACGGCCGCCTTCCGCGATCCCCGCACACACCATGGACTCCTTCTCGAAGGTGCCGCCGAAGGCACCTTCGGAGCTGCTCGGGTACGAGCGGGCGCAGGCCGAGTCCTCCAGCATGTCCACACCGGCCGCACGCAGCTGCGAGGCGTACTCGCCGACTCCGCTGGTGTCTCCCCAGCCGAAGACCTCAGCGGCGGTCCCCGGCGCGTACGCGGCGTCCTGTGCCGCCGCCATCGCCACCGTGGAGCTCTTCGGCATCGGCTCGGCGAGACCGACCACCGCGATGTCTCCCGCGTTCGTCCTGGCGTCGTATCCCGGGTTGACCCACACCGTCCGCACCGGCACCTCACGTCCCGTACGCGTACCGAGATCCCCGCGCCCGGATATGACGCGCAGATCCCGCACCTCGTCGTCGGCGACACCGAGCACCTCCCGGCTGAGGCAGTGCGCGGCAGTGATCACCGTGCGGACGCCCACGAGTGCCCCGCCGCAGAACTGGCCGGAGCGCGCCTCCCCGAAGCGGTCGCGGCTGGCGAGCGCCACGGCCCACGGATGCGTGGCGGCGTCGACCGGATGACCGCCCACCACGGCCCGGTCCCGTGCCTCGGCCTGCGGCGCCGGCAGAACCGCCAGCAGGACGCCGAGCAGCACCGATATGAGCGAGGGCAGCGGGATCGCGCGCAGCGAGCGCATACAGCCTCCTGACCGTGACGGCCTTCCGGACCATCAAGAGTGATCCGGATGGAGCAGCTCCGCATCCGGAGGGAAGAGCGCACATACGGCAGGGGCCGGTGATCCAGGAAAGGATCACCGGCCCCTGCCGTACTGCCGCGTCCGCGCGCGGGCGCCCGCCTCAGTCCAGGTAGTCGCGCAGGACCTGGGAACGGGACGGGTGGCGCAGCTTGGACATCGTCTTCGACTCGATCTGCCGGATCCGCTCACGCGTCACGCCGTAGACCTTGCCGATCTCGTCGAGCGTCTTCGGCTGACCGTCCGTCAGGCCGAAGCGCATCGAGACCACTCCGGCCTCGCGCTCGCTGAGGGTGTCCAGCACGGAGTGCAGCTGCTCCTGGAGAAGCGTGAAGCTGACCGCGTCGGCCGGCACGACCGCCTCGGAGTCCTCGATGAGGTCGCCGAACTCGCTGTCGCCGTCCTCACCGAGCGGCGTGTGCAGAGAGATCGGCTCACGGCCGTACTTCTGGACCTCGACGACCTTCTCGGGCGTCATGTCCAGCTCCTTGGCCAGCTCCTCCGGGGAGGGCTCGCGGCCCAGGTCCTGGAGCATCTGACGCTGGACGCGCGCGAGTTTGTTGATGACCTCGACCATGTGCACCGGGATGCGGATGGTGCGGGCCTGGTCGGCCATCGCGCGGGTGATCGCCTGACGGATCCACCAGGTGGCATACGTCGAGAACTTGTAGCCCTTTGTGTAGTCGAACTTCTCGACAGCACGGATGAGCCCGAGGTTGCCCTCTTGGATCAGGTCGAGGAAGAGCATGCCGCGGCCTGTGTAGCGCTTGGCCAGAGAGACCACGAGGCGGAGGTTGGCCTCCAGCAGGTGGTTCTTGGCCCGGCGGCCGTCCTCGGCGATGATCTCCAGCTCGCGCTTGAGCTTCGGCGCGAGCTTGTCGGCAGCGGCCAGCTTGTCCTCCGCGAACAGGCCGGCCTCGATCCGCTTGGCGAGTTCGACCTCCTGCTCGGCGTTGAGCAGCGGGACCTTGCCGATCTGCTTGAGGTAGTCCTTGACCGGGTCTGCCGTCGCGCCCGCGGCGGCGACCTGCTGCGCAGGTGCGTCGTCCTCCGTGCCGGCCTGCTTCGGGGCGGGCGCGGCCTTCTTGGCCGGAGGTCGCGTCGCCTTGGCGGTCGTGGCCTTGGAGGCGGGGGTGGCAGCGCGGGCGGCGGCGACGCGGCGGCGGGTGCTCGCCGAGTCGTCGACGACCACGGTGACTCCCGCGTCCACGAGGGCGCGGAGGATCTTCTTGGCCTGGGCCGGCGTGA
>DATMEI010000412.1:0-8149 GCA_035556995.1 Streptomyces sp. | reverse complement strand
CGAGTTCAGCCACTTCTTGCCGTCACACGCCGCGACGCTGCTGGGGTACGGCATCTCGTACGGCGAGTCGTAGCTCTTCGTGGCGGGCATCCCGCCCTCCAGGGCGGCCGCTGCCACGATCGGCTTGAAGGTCGAGCCCGGCTGGTAGCCCGCGCCGCCGCCCATGTCCTGGTCCACGGACAGGTTGATCTGCGTCTCGTTCTTGCCGAAGCCGTACGGCCGCGACTGGCCCATCGCGAGGATCCGGCCGCTGCCGGGCTCGACGATCGAGGCGGCAGTCGCCACCTTGTCCGACTTGTTCACATGCCGGTCGACCGACGCCTCGACCGACTTCTGCGCCTTCGGGTCCAGGGTGGTCCTGATGGTCAGCCCGCCCTGGTTCCACCGCTTGGCACGCGCCTTGTGCGACTTGCCGAACGCCGGGTCGTTGAGGATGACTTCACGTACGTAGTCGCAGAAGAAGCCGGCGCCGTGCGAGGCGGTGATGCAGCCGTTCTGGGGCTTGCTCATGTCGAGACCGAGGGGCTTGTCCTGTGCCTCACGGGCCTGCTCGGCGCTGATGTCGCCGAGGGAGGCCATGCGCGAAAGCACGGTGTCGCGCCGCTTTTTGGCCGCGTCCTCGTGCTGTACGGGGTCGTAGCGCGCCGGGGACTGGACGATGCCGGCGAGCAGCGCCGACTCTTCGAGGCCGAGATCCTTGGCGGGCTTGGAGAAGTAGCGCTGGGATGCGGCCTCGACGCCGTATGCCTGCTGCCCGAAGAAGGTGATGTTGAGGTAGTTCTCGAGGATCTTCTTCTTGCCGAGGCTCTCCTCGACCTGGATCGCGTACTTGAGTTCCTTGATCTTCCGGCCGATGGTCTGCTGCGTGGCCTGCGCGACCTTGTCCGGGTCGTCGCCGGCCTCTTCGACGAAGACGTTCTTCACGTACTGCTGGGTGAGCGAGGAGGCGCCTTCCTCGACTTCGCCGTTCCGCGCGTTCTTGTTGAGCGCGCGGAGGATGCCCTTGAGGTCGACGGCACCGTGCTTGTAGAAGCGGGCGTCCTCGATCGCGACGATCGCCTTGCGCATGGTGGGCGAGATGTCCGCGAGGTCGACCACGGTGCGGTCCCGCGAGTAGATCTTGGCGATCTCGCCGCCGTCGGCGTCGAGGATGGTGGTGCGCTGACTCAGCGGCGGACGCTTGAGGTTGGCCGGCAGTTCGTCGAAGCCCTCGACGGTACCCTTCGTCACGAGCCCCAGGCCCCCGACCGCGGGCAGCGCCAGCCCGGCCAGCACCGCTCCTGCCAGCACACTTACGCCGAGGAACTTGGCGACCTGCTGTGACGGGGGCACGCCACCGCCGCCCGAGCGCTTCTTCACCATGCGGTGCAGCCTACGTTCTCAATTGCCGGACAGGGGAGCCTGCGTTCGCCTAAGCTGGCCCACGCATCGAACCTCACATCGTCATCGCGGCTTCGCTCCACCACGGCCCTTCGCTCACTCCTGTGAGTGATGAGGCTTGTCCGGAACAGCGCCAAGTGTCGTGATGTGTCTGGCAAGTCCGCCCCATCGCACTGAGGGACCACCTGTCTTCCCCCCAGGGAAGTCCCAGGTTGTCACCGACTCACTCCGGTGGGTGATCTGCCGCGCACGCATAGTCCGTTCGGGCCATTCAAGATTGGGCCCGCAGGGGGTGTTGCGCCCTGCCCGCCTTCCGTAACGTCCTCAACTGGCAACGGTGAATATGCCGTTCGCCGCCGTGGGGGAGCCTCGATTCGGGAGAGGACGGCGCCGGCTATGGGCTGGGTAACCGACTGGAGTGCGCAGGCTGCCTGCCGCACTACCGATCCGGATGAACTGTTCGTGCAAGGGGCGGCTCAAAACCGCGCCAAGGCCGTCTGCACCGGGTGCCCTGTGCGCACCGAGTGTCTGGCGGACGCTCTGGACAACCGAGTGGAGTTCGGTGTCTGGGGCGGAATGACCGAGCGGGAGCGCAGGGCGTTGCTGCGCCGGCGCCCGACGGTCACTTCCTGGCGCCGCCTGCTTGAGACCGCACGCACGGAATACGAGCGTGACACGGGCGGCGTGCTGCCCCTGGACCTTGAGGAGGCGAAGGACTACGCCGTGAACGCCGTCAGAGATTACGCAGCGGCAGGCTGATTCCTCCGAGTACGTGGACCGTTGGACGGCCGCCCACGGCCGTACCGCGCGCGAGTGCCGGTACGCGTCCGCTCAGGCTTTGAACAGTGCGTTCCCCGAAGGGGACGGGCTGTTCAGCACCAGAACGGCGCAGTAGCGGAAGGCCCAACAGGCCTGTTGTGCGCGGAGACTCAGGCTCGTGGGGCGGCCACGGTCACCGGCCGGACTGCACGGCCACCGGCCGGACCGCAGGACCACCGGCCGGACTGATCCGGTGGCCGGATGCCCCCGGTCAGGTCGCAGTTCCGCCTTACGAGCCGGGACGTGCCGGCCCGTCCGAGAGCCGCTCTCCGATCGCGCGCAGCCCTGCCAGGTCGTGTACATCGCCGGCAAGTGCCCCCACCTCGGCGACCGGGACTTCAGGGTGCAGCGCTGCGAACCGGTCCCGTGTGCGCCGCTCGCGGGTCAGCAGCCGCATGCGTTCCGCGTGCAGCCGTAGAAGCGCAGCTGCCAGCTGCTCCGTCTGCCGTGCCGGCTCCCGCGCGGATTCGGGCCGTTGCGTGGAGTCCGGGAGACCGGACGGATCTGCCGGTTCTGCCGGTTCTGCGAAGTCGTCCTCAGAGTCGTTGTCGCCGTGACGTCCGGAATCGTGATGGCGGTCCGTGACGTCCGCCGAGCCGGGCCCGGGGGAGGGGGCACCGTGCTTCATTCCCTTCCCGGGCTCTCGATCGACAATGCCCCCCTCTTCAAGATTTTCTGCGGCTGCGAGTGCCCGCTCCGTGCTGAGCTCCGCCGCGCCGCTCCCGTGCACGCGGTTGAGTACGAGACCGGCCAGCGGCATACGGTCCTCCGCCAGCCGCTCCACGAAGTACGCCGCCTCGCGCAGCGCGTCCCGCTCCGGCGCTGCGACCACGAGGAAGGCCGTGCCCGGCGCTTGGAGAAGCCGGTAGGTGGCATCGGCTCGGGTGCGGAAACCGCCGAACATGGTGTCCATGGCCGCCACGAAGGTCTGTACGTCACTCAACAGACCCGTTCCCAGCAGCTTGTTGAGAACGCCGGTGAACATCGACAGCCCGGCCATCCCCAGATTGACGAACTTCATCCCCGCACGGCCGCTCGCCTTGGCTGGCGCCATCAGCATCCTGATGAACCGGCCGTCCAGGAAGGAGCCCAGCCGTTTCGGCGCGTCCAGGAAGTCCAGAGCGGAGCGCGACGGCGGGGTGTCCACGATGATCAGATCCCACTCTTCCCCTCGGCCCTCCGGGCCTGGGGAGACCCCAAGGGAGCTCAGCTGCCCCAGCTTCTCCATCGCCATGTACTCCTGCGTCCCCGCGAAGCCGGCCGAAAGCGACTGGTAGAAGGGGTTGTTCAGGATGGCGCGGGCGCGCTCGGGGTCGGCGTGCGCCTCAACGATCTCGTCGAAGGTCCGCTTCATGTCGAGCATCATGGCGTGCAGTTCACCGCCCGGCTTCGCGTCGATGCCGGGTACGGGCCGGGGGGTGTTGTCGAGTTCGGTCAGGCCCATGGACTGCGCGAGGCGCCGGGCCGGGTCGATGGTGAGCACCACGGTTTTCCGTCCGCGCTCCGCCGCCCGTACGCCCAGTGCCGCGGCCGTCGTCGTCTTGCCGACCCCTCCTGCTCCGCAGCAGACGATGATCCTGGTGGCGGGATCGTCGAGCAACGGGTCGACATGCAGGCGCACTTCCGAGGCGAGAGGGTTGCTCCCGTGGTTCGGGTCGCCGTCGTGCGAGCGGTCGGCGCCGGTGGTTCTGGCTGAGTCCGTCTTCGAGGTCATGCCGCTTCCCTGGGTGGTGGCAACTGGTCGCGCAGGTCCGCCGCGAGCTGGTAGAGACCCGCGAGTTCGATTCCCTCTCCGAGCAGGCCGAGTTCGTAGACAGGCAGGCCCAGTTCTGCCAGCTCGGCGCGCTGCTCCCGCTCCAGCCCGACGCGTTCCGCGTGCTCGCGTGCCTGGGTGAGCAGCGGAGCCACGAGCCTGTCGGCATGCGGCAGGCCCGCACGTGCGAGAGCGTGGGCGAGCTCCCCACCGAGCTCCGCGGTGCCCCCGCGGCGGCCCGGGCCGTCGCTCTCGGCGACGTCCAGCAGATCCTCGTCGAGGAGTTGCGGCCTGACCATGTTCACGAGCGCCGCACCCACGGGCAGGCCTGCAGCACGCAGTTCGGCCACACCGTCGATCGTCTCCTGGACGGGCATCTCCTCCAGCAGCGTCACCAAGTGCACCGCCGTCTCGGGCGACTTCAGCACCCGCATGACCGCCTGCGCCTGGTTGTGCACCGGGCCGACCTTGGCGAGTCCGGCGACTTCCTCGTTGACACCGAGGAAGCGTGCGATGCGGCCTGTGGGCGGCGCGTCCATCACCACGGCGTCGTAGACCCGTTGTTCGTTCTTGTCGCGGCGTCGCACCGCCTCGCAGGCCTTGCCGGTCAGCAGCACGTCCCGCAGCCCCGGTGCGATGGTCGTCGCGAAGTCGATCGCGCCGAGCTTCTTCAGCGCCCGTCCCGCGCTTCCCAGCTTGTAGAACATCTGGAGGTAGTCCAGCAGCGCCCGTTCGGGATCTATGGCCAGGGCGTGTACTTCACCACCGTTGTGCGCGACAGCGATCTTGCGTTCCTCGTACGGCAGGGCCTCCGTCTCGAAGAGTTGCGCGATGCCCTGCCGGCCCTCGACCTCGACGAGGAGCGTGCGTTTCCCCCCACTGGCCAGGGCCAACGCGAGTGCGGCGGCGACCGTCGTCTTACCGGTCCCGCCCTTGCCCGTCACAACATGCAGCCTGCTCACGCCCGGGAGCCTAACCAGCGAAGCGACGGGCTACGCTCGGCACCATGACGAAGTGGGAATACTCGACAGTGCCGCTGCTCGTACACGCGACCAAGCAGATCCTGGACACCTGGGGCGAGGACGGCTGGGAGCTGGTCCAGGTCGTGCCGGGCCCCAGCAACTCCGAGCAGCTGGTGGCATATCTCAAGCGGGAAAAGCAGTGAGCAGCATCGAATCCAGGCTGGCCGAGCTGGGGCTCACGCTGCCCGAGGTGGCCACGCCTGCGGGTGCGTACGTTCCGGCGCTGCGCAGCGGCCGTTACGTCTACACGGCGGGTCAGGTTCCGCTGGTCGACGGCAAGCTGCCGCTGACGGGCAAGGTCGGTGCGGAGGTCACTCCGGAGGAGGCCAAGGGTCTGGCGCGTACGTGCGCGCTGAACGCTCTGGCTGCTGTGAACTCGGTGGCAGGCGGCCTTGAACGGGTTGTCCGCGTGGTCAAGGTCACCGGCTTCGTGGCCTCCGCGCCCGACTTCACCGGTCAGCCCGGAGTCATCAACGGCGCGAGTGAACTGCTGGGCGAGGTCCTCGGCGACAAGGGCGTACACGCACGCAGTGCGGTGGGCGTCGCAGTGCTGCCGATGGACGCGCCGGTCGAGGTCGAGATCCAGGTGGAGCTGGCCGACTGGGCGGACTGACCGCGGCCGGCGGGGCCGGGGCCCAGCCCCGGGCCCTGCGGGACCGGGGGTTCCGCCTCCGGCGAAACGTGGGGGAGACGCCCGGGGAAGAGGGCCCGTAGCATCCGCCCATGTCGTCCTCCACGAACGGTCAGTGGTATCCGCCGGAATGGCCCGAACGCATCCGTGCCCTCGCCGCGGGTGAGCTCACGCCCGTGCCCCCGCGGCTGGCCGCGACGGTCATGCTGCTGCGCGACGGCCACGGCGGCAGCAGCACTGACGGCGGCGGAAGCGACAGCGCTGCCGCCGGCGGCGGGCAGGGTCCTGATGTGCACATGCTGCGCCGACGCACCTCCATGCCCTTCGCCGGTGGCGCGTACGCCTATCCGGGCGGCGGCGTCGACCCGCGCGACGAGCACTGGGGCACCGCAGGCCGCAGGCCTGGCGACGGCTGGGCGGGCCCTTCCCGTACGGAATGGGCCGAGCGCTTCCGTACGGACAAGGCCACCGCGCAGGCAATCGTCTGCGCAGCCGTACGCGAGACGTTCGAGGAGGCGGGCGTACTGCTCGCGGGCCCCGACCCTTCGAGCGTCGTCGACGACACCACCGGAGAGGACTGGGAGCGGGACCGGGCAGCGCTCGCCGCACACGAGCTGTCCTTCGCCGACTTCCTGGAGCGCCGCGGGCTGGTGCTGCGCAGCGACCTGCTGGGCGGCTGGGCCCGCTGGATCACCCCGGAGTTCGAAGCGCGCCGCTACGACACCTGGTTCTTCGTCGCCGCACTGCCCGAGGGACAGCGCACACGCAATGCCTCCACCGAGGCCGACCGTACGGTCTGGATCCGTCCGGCAGAGGCAGCAGCGGGTTACGACAGCGGCGAACTGCTGATGATGCCGCCGACCATCGCCATGCTGCGCCAGCTGGCCCCGTACCGTACGGCCGCCGAGGCGCTGAGGGCGAGCGCACAGCGCGACCTGTCGCCGGTGCTGGCGAAGGCCCGGCTGGAAGGTGAGCAGGTGGTGCTCAGCTGGCCGGGGCACGACGAGTTCACCAAACGGGTCGACACCGTCATAGGCAGCAGCGGAACCCCGTCCGGCACGGACAGCACGACGAGCACCGACAGCTCGAACGCTGACGACACGGACAGCGCCGACAGCACCGCCGGGAACGGGAGCACGACCGCATGACCGACGCCGCCTCCCTGCCGGGTCAGCCGCGCGGCGGCGTGATCAGCGGTCAGGCCACCGCACGTGCTCACTGCGTCCTGGCACCCAACCCCTCCGCCATGACGCTCGACGGCACCAACACATGGATCGTCGCCGAACCGGACTCCGATCTCGCCGTCGTCATCGATCCCGGCCCTCTCGACGAAGGCCACCTGCGGCATGTGATCGGCACGGCCGAGCAAGCGGGCAAGCGCGTGGCGCTCACCCTTCTCACCCACGGCCACCCCGACCACGCGGAAGGCGCCGCACGATTCGCCGAGCTGTCCGGCACGTCCGTACGGGCGCTCGATCCCGCCCTCCGCCTGGGCGACGAAGGGCTGGCCGCGGGCGATGTCGTCAGTACGGGTGGTCTGGAACTGCGAGTGGTGCCCACGCCGGGGCACACCGCCGACTCGCTCTGCTTCCATCTGCCCGCCGAGGGGGCAGTGCTGACCGGGGACACGGTGCTGGGCCGCGGCACGACAGTCGTAGCGCACCCGGACGGGCGGCTCGGCGACTATCTGGACTCGCTGCGCCGGCTGCGCTCACTGACTGCCGACGACGGGGTGGCCACGGTGCTGCCGGGGCACGGGCCGGTGCTGGAGGACGCACAGGGGGCCGTCGACTTCTATCTGGCGCACCGCAGGAACCGGCTCGCTCAGGTCGAGGCAGCGGTGCGAAGCGGATTCCGTACGCCCTCCGAGGTCGTCGCGCACGTCTATGCAGACGTCGACCGGTCGCTGTGGCCCGCGGCTGAACTGTCCGTACGGGCACAGCTGGTGTATCTGCGGGAGCACGGGCTGCGCGGCGCGGAACAACGAGGCACGTAGCACTCACGAAGCACGGCAGGCAGGCAGCCACGGCACGAGTAAGGGGCGCCCTCCGATGAGGAGGACGCCCCTTACATGTGTGCCTGAGCCTCAGCGGCTGCGCTTGGCCAGTCGCTCGATGTCGAGCAGGATCACCGCGCGAGCCTCGAGCCGCAGCCAGCCGCGGCCCGCGAAGTCGGCGAGCGCCTTGTTCACGGTCTCGCGCGAGGCACCGACCAGCTGGGCCAGCTCCTCCTGCGTGAGGTCGTGCACGACGTGGATGCCCTCTTCCGACTGCACGCCGAAGCGCCGCGAAAGGTCGAGCAACTGCTTCGCCACGCGGCCGGGAACGTCCGAGAAGACGAGGTCGGACATCGAGTCGTTGGTACGGCGAAGCCGGCGCGCGATGGCCCGCAGGAGGGCGGAGGCGACCTCGGGGCGTACGTTCAGCCAGGGCTGCAGGTCGCCGTGTCCGAGGCCGAGCAGCTTGACCTCCGTCAGAGCGGAGGCGGTGGCCGTACGCGGACCCGGGTCGAACAGCGAGAGCTCACCGATGAGCTCGCCGGGAC
>DATMEI010000411.1:0-5222 GCA_035556995.1 Streptomyces sp. | reverse complement strand
AGGTACGCACCGAGGGCCAGCGGATGCTGTTCTCGGCCACCCTGGACCGAAACGTCGACCTCCTCGTCCGCCGCTACCTGCACGACCCGGTCGTGCACTCGGTCGACCCGTCGGCCGGTGCGGTGACCACGATGGAACACCACCTGCTGCACGTCCACGGCGCGGACAAGCACGCCACCACCACCGAGATCGCCGCCCGCGACGGCCGGGTGCTGATGTTCCTGGACACCAAGCACGCCGTGAACAAGCTCACCAAGCACCTGCTGAACAGCGGTGTACGGGCAGCCGCCCTGCACGGGGGCAAGTCGCAGCCCCAGCGCACCCGCACTCTCGCCCAGTTCAAGAACGGCGACGTCTCTGTGCTGGTGGCCACCAACGTCGCGGCGCGCGGCATCCACATCGACAACCTCGACCTCGTCGTCAACGTCGACCCGCCCAGCGACCACAAGGACTACCTTCACCGCGGCGGGCGCACCGCCCGTGCGGGCGAATCGGGCAGTGTCGTCACGCTGGTGCTGCCCGAGCAGCGCCGCGAGATGACACGTCTGATGGCGGACGCGGGCATCACGCCGCAGACGGCCCAGGTCCGCTCCGGCGAGGCCGAGCTGACCCGTATAACCGGCGCCAAGGCGCCCTCGGGTGTGCCGGTCATCATCGCCACCCCCGTGGCCGAGCAGCCCGCCAAGCGCAGCGCCGCCTCAGCGCGTGGCCGGCGCAGCCGCCCCGCTCAGGCCCGGCGCAGCTCCGGTGCACCCCAGGGCCGCACAGGAAACCCGAAGCGGCAGTCCGTACCGCAGCGCGGCAGTGACGCGGGCCCGCAGAAGATGTCGCGTGACGAGTCCCGCGTGGGACGGGTCCGGACCTTCGGCGCTTCCTGAGCGTCGGTAGGCCGGGGGCGCGCCCCCGGCCTACCACGAGTTCTCTAGGCGCAGATCGCGGGGGGATCCGCCTTCGGGCCGATGTTGCCGGTCCAGGTGTTGTCGGTGCCGGCGGTGCCGGCGCCGGTGGTGTCGTCGCGGCAGTCGAGGTCGGCATTGCTGACGGCGATGTTGCCCAGGAAGGTGTTGTCACCATTGCCGGGCGCGAGGCTGATGCCGTCGCCCGCGTTGGAGATGATGCGGTTCCCGGTGATGACGGACTGCGTGAGGGAGTCCAGTGCCGCGCTGATGCCGTGGGTGGCGGTGGAGTTTGTGATGACGTTGGCGGCGATGTTGACGTCGGTGCTGGCCGGACCGGCGAAGTCGGAGGCATTGGCCCGCACGCCTCGGGCGGCCCCCTGCACGTTGTTCGAGGTGATCGCCAGCGCCGTGTTGTCGGGGCCGATAAAGATCGCGGAGCCGGTATTGGCACGGCCCACGTTCTGAATCACATCGACGTTGCTGGTCTCGAAGAGAGCCACGAGGGAATCATCTTCCCGGGAATTGTTCCCTCTCACCGTGACATTGTCGACGTCCGCTACGGCGCCTGTCAGCGTGATTCCGGAGGTGTCTTGATTGAAGAGGCTGTTGCCTTCGACCTCTGCGTTCTTCAGCCCCTGGTCCGAGTAGACTCCGTTGCCGGTTGCAGCACCCGCGGCATTGTTCTCGCGGACACAGTTCTGTTCGACATCGGAGAGGCTGCTGCCGCTGGAGTTGAAATAGATTCCGAACACGTTGTTCTGGACCCTGTTCTGCCGGACCTGATAGCCCGAGTGCGCGGAATTCGTCAGGATGCCCGAGCCGCTGGTGTTCCCCAGAACGATGAAGCGGGAGAATCTGACACCGTCAGCGCCCAGCCGGACGGTGGCTGTGACGTCGGGGTTGTCGATGATCGCCTGCGTGGACGGATTCGGCGCTCCGGCCTGTTGGCACGCCGTCCCTGTGGGGGCGGCGGCCGGTCCGACCAGCCGAAGGTTGGGCTTGGTGTCCGGAACGTTGACAGTCTCGTTGTATTCCCCGGGGCAGACCCTGATCTCATCTCCTGACGCGGCGGCGTTCACCGCATCCTGGATACTGCTGAAAGTCGCGGTCGGGCACTGCACTCCGTCGTCGTCGACAGTGAGTACGGCCTGTGCCTGACTGGGAACTGCCGGGAACACCGTAGCCACTGCCGCACACGCCACAACAAAAATCATCTTCCTCATGACCTTCTCCTGGCTCTCAGTGACGACTGCAGTCCGGAATGCGGCCGTACAGTCAGTAAGGCTGCGCGTACTCCGTCAGCCCCGAATGCTTGAATCACCTTGAATTGGCGAGACTCCATCAGTTACGCAAACTGAGCGAAGAGCGGGCAAGTGGTGAGAGGGGGCGCACGGGAGTGCGGCGCGGGCATGAGTAAGTCCTCACGTCCGCCGGCTTTCGTGTACGCCCTCGGTTCGGCGTTATTCCTGCGAGGGGCAGCGAGAAACCGCACCGTCATCAATGCGAAGAATCCTGCAGGCTTCCAAGGGGATGGGCCGCGCAGCGCCGTCAGGCCGTGACAGACTGTGCGGATCTGAGTGGATGCTGGGGAGTGCGCCGGTTGTGATGGAGATCCGTACTTTCGAGGAGGCCGACCGTGCTGAGCTTCGCGAGCTGTTCAGCCGCGCGGGCGAGGGCGCTCCGACTGAATCGCTGTGGGGGCACGAGGACTCCGAAGCAGCCATCTACCTTGACCCGTATATGGAGTTGGCACCGGAGTCGCTGTTCGTCGCCGTGGTCGACGGGGAGTTGGTCGGCTATCTGACGGGGTGCCTCGACAGCTCGATGATGCCCAGCGAGAGCCAGCGCATGGAGAAGGCCATCAGGAAGTACCACCTGGCTTTCCGTGCCAAGCCCGCGGCCTTCTTCGCCCGCAGCGTCGTCGACATGGCGCGGGGCGCGGTCCGGCGAGAGCCGGCACCGGCAGACTTCCACGACGCACGGTGGCCTGCGCATCTGCACATCAACGTGGAGCCACGGGGGCGCGGAACCGGTGCGGCGGAGGGGCTGATGAACAGGTGGTTCGATCTGCTCCGAGAGACCGGCTCGCCCGGATGTCACCTGCAGACCTTGTGTGAGAACACCCGCGCGGTGCGCTTCTTCGAACGCATGGGCTTCGCCAAGCACGGTCCGACACCGCTGGTCCCCGGCATCCGCCACAACGGCAAGCGGCTTCACCACCTGACGATGGTCTGGGCTCCGTGAGCTGCGCGCGCCGAACTCACTGCTGAGCCGGCTCGAAGTGGGTGGAGTCCTCCGGCACTCCCGTGTGGTCCGTTCCTTCGTCATCGCGGTAATGCCACTCGAAGGGCAGGCCGTGTGCCGTCATCACATCGGGGCCGTCCATGAGCTGGAAGTGCAGGTGCGGTTCGGAGGAGTTGCCGGAGTTGCCGCATTCGGCGAGCTGCTGGCCTGCCGTCACCTTGTCGCCGACGGCCACCCGGAGGGAGCCTCGCTGCAGATGCGCGAAGACCGCATGTACTCCGTCACCGATGTCGAGCACGATGTGGTTGCCCAGCAGGTGGCAGGGCCACCCCATGTCGCGTACGAAGCCCTCCAGGAAGAGGTAGGCCAAGCCGGGCAGTGACGTCCGGGTCAGGTGGTCGCGCTGGTTGTCTGCGGTGGCGACGACCACCCCGTCAGCGGGGGACAGAATCGGCATCCCGAAGGACGGGTAGCCCTGCGGACGCCGCACGAGCGGCCAGACCCACCGGAAGGGCGGCGTTCGCGGAGCGTCCGAATCGCCCTGTGCGGGCTCGTACTTCAGGTCGATCGCGTACGTCTGTGCGTGGCTGTGCGTATGGCTGGGGATTTTCGTGCCGGGACCGTTGAGTGCCATCCAGCGCCCGGTCATGGGCATCAGTGCCGGTACGGGCGTTTGATCCCCGGGCGGGCGCTGGGTGCGTACGAGCGTCCAGTGCATGAGCTGGCCGACGACGAGCAGTGCGACGCCCGTGTACCAAAGCGGGCCGAGTCCTTCGGTGTTCAGCAGAACGCACAGTATTCCGGCACCGAAAACCAGACCCCAACGCTTCCAGAGCGTCAGCAGCATGTTCCCCCCTCGTCGGATCCCGGCAGTGGTTCCCGTGGCGGACCGTGGAAGGACGGTGGGCCGCCATCTGCTGCCGTCCGCCGATGGTAGTGCGGGCGGGTGGCCAGGTGCCCGGCGGGAGTTCGTGCTCCGCCCACAGGGTCTTTCCCGGTCCGTCGGGATGGCGGCCGGACGGCTCGTCCGAAGCGCACATAACGGGGCAGAGGGGATCCGGTCGCACATCGTGTGCGGCCGGGTCCTTTCCTGTGTCGCCGCAGGTCGGAGCGCCTCGCCGGAGAAAATGTTCGACAGACACTTGGCAGTCACGCAACAGAAGAGTAGAACGTCCAGTGGGAGTGAAGCCCAAGCAGAGGAGAGGCTCGATGTCCACTGACGACGTCCGTACCGGCCCGGCCCCCCGTCCGGACGGCCCTGTGAGCACGATCGACTACGACGAGCGCATCCCCAACAACGTCGATCTGGCCGGCGACCGCCGTCTGCAGCGTGCACTGGAGGGCTGGCAGCCGAAGTTCCTGGAGTGGTGGAAGCAGCTCGGCCCTGCCCTGCCCACGAAGGACGTGTATCTGCGCACCGCCATCGCCGTCGGACGTGACGGCTGGGCCCACTTCGCGCATGTGCCGATGGAGGAGTACCGCTGGGGCATCTTCCTCGCCGAGCGCAAGGAGGAGCGCACGATCCCCTTCGGCAAGCACAAGGGCGAGCCGGCGTGGCAGGAGGTGCCGGGGGAGTACCGCGCGGAGCTGCAGCGGCTGATCGTCATCCAGGGTGACACCGAGCCCGCGTCGGTGGAGCAGCAGCGCGTCCTGGGCAACACCGCCCCCAGCCTCTACGACCTGCGCAACCTCTTCCAGGTCAACGTCGAGGAGGGGCGCCATCTTTGGGCGATGGTCTATCTGCTGCACGCGTACTTCGGGCGTGAGGGCCGTGAGGAGGCGGAGCAGCTGCTCAAGCGCAACTCCGGTGATCTGGACAGCCCCAGGATCCTCGGTGCGTTCAACGAGGCGACCACGGACTGGCTTCAGTTCTTCATGTTCACGTACTTCACGGACCGGGACGGCAAGTACCAGCTCGGCACGCTCAAGGAGTCCGGCTTCGATCCGCTCGCCCGCACCTGCGAGTTCATGCTCAAGGAGGAGGCACACCACATGTTCGTGGGCACCACCGGCATCGACCGCGTCGTGACCCGCACCGCGCAGCTGATGAACGAGCACGACTCCGAGGACGTCGCCGGG
>DATMEI010000410.1:0-4426 GCA_035556995.1 Streptomyces sp. | reverse complement strand
GCCGCCTACACCGGCCAGTTCAGCGCGGACGGGGCCGTGATGGACGAACCGGCCACCGCCAGAGCTTTGAGCAACTACCTGCTGCGCGGCCTGGATTGCGGTGCTCTGACAAGCGGCGAGGTCGCGAGGCACTCCGGCATGACCCGTGCCGACCTCGACCGCCTGGCTGGGCGCACCCCGGCCCCGCAGGCCGGCTCGGCGCCGTAGGCTGTCCCCCCTCAGGACGCAACAAAGGGGACGGCGCAGTGCAAACACCGGGGGACCAGCAGCCGATGGGTGACGGCACAGCAGGTGAGGGCACAGCAGGTCACGGCGCAGCGGGCGACGGCGCCGGGGGTGTGGGCCGCGTACTCGCCGGGCGCTACCGCATCACCGGACAACTCGGCCGCGGCGGAATGGGCGTGGTCTGGCGGGCAGTCGACAATGTGCTCGGGCGGGAGGTCGCGGTCAAGGAGCTGCGCACCTACACCGACGCCGGCAGCAGCGAACTCGACGATCTGCGCACCCGGATGCAGCGCGAGGCACGGGCCGCCGCACGGGTGCGGCACCCCGGAGTGGTCGCGGTGCACGACGTCGCCCAGCACGAGGGCCGTCCCGTCATCGTCATGGAACTCGTCGAGGGCCCCTCACTCGACGACGTGCTGCGCGAGCGCGGCACCCTCGAACCACGCGAGGCAGCGGCCATCGGGGCCAAGGTCATGGACGCCCTCGCCGCCGCACACCAGGCGGGAGTGCTGCACCGCGACGTCAAGCCGGGCAACGTGCTGCTGGAGCAGGGCGGGGAACGCGTCGTCCTCACCGACTTCGGCATCGCGGCCATGGAGGACCCGGGCGACGGGGCCAGTACGCATCTGACGGGAAGCGGTGAACTGGTCGGGTCGCTCGACTACTTGGCCCCCGAGCGGGCCCGCGGTGAACAGCCGAGACCGGCCTCGGACGTGTGGGCCCTGGGCGCGACGCTCTACGCCGCCGTCGAAGGGGCAGCGCCCTTCCGGCGTACATCGACGTGGTCCACACTCACCGCGATCGTGGCCGACCCTCTCCCCGAGCCCCGGCGCGCCGGACCGCTGGCTCCCGCGCTGGCCGAACTGATGGACAAGGACCCCGGGCAGCGCGCGGACGCGGCACGCGCCACGGCACTGCTGGAGGCCGTCGCGGCGGGTAAGGCGCCGCCGGCTGCCTCGGGCACCATGCTGCTCGGCCACGCCGGCGGGCCCGCCGCGCCCCCGTCCGGTGTGCCGAAGCCGCCGGGGGAGCCTGCTCAGAGCACGGAACCTTCCTCTCACGGTGCCGCGCACGCAGGGCCGCCCCCGGGGCCCGGCCCGTCCGACCCGCCCCTTCAACACCCCGGTGTGCAGGGCCAGTACGGCGGTCAGCAGGCGGCGCCCGGAGCGTACGGCGCACATCAGGCCCACGGCAGACCGGAGACGGACACGGACCGGCACACCGTGCGTACCCGCGCAGCCCGTACCCGCAGCCGTGCCCTCGTCGCCGCAGCCGTGGCCGCAGTGGTACTGGCCGGGGCGGGCGTGACGTACGCCGTCGTGGGACAGGGCGGCGAGAACAACGGAGCCCGGGCGGACGGAGGTTCCGGAACGGGCAGTGCGGCCTCAGGCTCTCAGCAGCAGGACGGGAAGGGCGCAGGGGGCAAGTCGCAGGACGGCGACCGCTACCCGAGCGGCCGTGACGATGACAAGACCGGACCTGGAGCGGCGGCGGGCAATTCGTCCGGCGGTGACGACGGCAAGGTCACTCAGGGAGGCGGCGGCAGCCAGGGAGCCGACGGCGGCACGGGCGGTTTGGACTCCGGCGGCTCGGCCCCGGGCGCGGGCGGAGGAACCGGAGGCGCGGACGGCGGGGGCGGCAGCGCCACCGGTGGCGCGGATGCATCCGGTGGTGGCGCCCCCGGCCCGCTGCCTGTCTGCAACGCCAAGGGCGGCGGAAAGTTCGACTGTTCGGTCTGGAAGACGGCAACCTCGTACAACGGGGCGCACAAGCCGGTCGGAAAGCTCAACGCGGGCACCAACTACTTCTTCTGTCAGAAGAAGCTCGCCCACCGTGAGACATCCGGCCGCTGGACCAACGTCTGGTGGGCGAAGACCGACGACGACAGCGGCAACGCGAAGGTCTTCGTCAGCGTCGTCTACATCAGGGGCGGCAACAACAACGAGCCCGTGCCCGGACTTCCGACCTGCTAGGGCACTGCCCCGGAAGAGCTGCCGTATGAACGACGAGGCCTTTCTCGAACACGTCGCCGATGCCCTCGCCGCGCTGCCCGCCGTGAGCGCGGTGGCTCTTGGCGGCTCCCGCGCACAGGGAACGCAACGGTCCGACAGCGACTGGGACTTCGCGGTCTACTACCGTGGCGCCTTCGACCCACGTGACCTGCGAGCCCTCGGCTGGCCAGGCGAGGTGAGCGACGTCGGCGGCTGGGGCGGCGGGGTGTTCAACGGTGGTGCCTGGCTGACCGTCGACGGCCGCCGCTGCGACGTGCACTATCGCGATCTCGCCGTCGTCGAGCACGAGATGGCGGAGGCTGAAGCGGGCAGGTTCCACCGTGAAGCTCTGATGTTCCATCTGGCCGGAATCCCCAGCTATCTGGTGGTCGGCGAGCTCGCCCTCAACAGGGTGCTGCGCGGCCGGCTGCCCCGCCCGTCCTACCCGCGGGCACTGCGCCTGGCCGCATCCGTTCAGTGGCGGGACACCGCCCGCTCCACCCTGTCCTACGCGCGAGCCAACAACGCCCCGCGCGGCCGGCAGACCGAAGTCGCGGGTGCGATCGCAGTCGCCGGGATGCAGCAAGCGCACGCGGTACTCGCCGCACGCGGCGAGTGGGTGACCAACGAGAAGACGCTCCTGAAGAGGGCGGGGCTGCGCGGCCTCGATGACGTCCTGGCAACTCTGGGAAGCAGCCCCCACGTCCTGGCCGCAGCCCTGGACGCGACCGGAGCTCTCTTCGAGGAGACGCTCCCCGAGACCTTCCCCCGGCTGCCCGCAGGAGGGCCGGAGAGCTGAACGAATGCCGGTGCGAACTGCTATGCGGCGGGCGGCAGTTCGCCCGAGCCCCGGGCTATCAGCCGCGTCGGATGCGTCATCCGGCGCGGCGGGTCGTGTGCGCCCTCCAGCCGCCTGAAGAGCAGATCGGCCGCGGTGCGCCCCAGTTGGGCCGGGTCCTGGGCGACGACGGTCACCGCAGGCGAGAGCAGATCGGCCAGCTCGAAGTCGTCGAAGCCGACCAGGGCCACAGGACGGTCCAGTTCGGCCAGCACCCTCACCACTGTCACCGTCACCCGGTTGTTGCCCGCGAAGAACGCGGTGACCGGTTCCGTTCCGCCCAGCATGCGTTCCGCGTCCGCCCGTACACGTCCGGGATCGGTCGCCCCCGCCGCCAGCCAGGCCTCGTGGACGGGCAGCCCCGCCTCCGACATCGCTGCCCGGTAACCCCGCAGCCGCTCGTGAGCGGTGTGGATGCGGGGCCGGTCGCCGATGAAGCCGATGCGCCGGTGTCCGTGCGCGATCAGATGTGCGACGCCGTCGCGGGCGCCCGCGAAACTGTCGGCGAGGACCTGGTCGGCTTCGATGTGGCCCGGCGGGCGGTCGACGAAGACCGTGGCGACACCCGCCGCTATCTCCGGTTCCAGGTAGCGGTGGTCGCCGCTGGCGGGGACGATGACCAGCCCGTCCACCCGCCGCGCACACAGGGCGAGGACCAACTCCTGTTCGCGCCCCGGGTCTTCAGCGCTCGAACCGTTGATCAGCAGTGCGCCGTGTGCGCGGGCGATCTCCTCGACGGCGCGGCTGAGCGGCGCGTAGAACGGGTCGGCGAGATCCTCGAGTACGAGTCCGATGCTGGCCGTGCGGCCCTTGCGGAGGATGCGGGCGCTGTCGTTGCGGCGGAAGCCGAGTGCCGTGATCGATTCCTGCACGCGGCGCTCGGTGTCGGGGGAGACCCCTGCCTCGCCGTTGACCACCCGGGAGACGGTCTTGAGGCCGACCCCCGCACGGGCAGCGACATCCTTCATGGTGGGCCGGTTCCCGTAGCGTCGCTCGGGGGTACGGATTGTGGCGGAGCGTGCGGTCTCGGGCACGGGTGGCGGTTCCCTCTCACACGGGTTCTCACAGGGGCAGTGAGCAGCATAGCCCGCCCGTACAAGGGGTGGACAACGTTGTCACCAGCCGCCAGACTGGATCTCCTGACCGTTCCCGGCCGGGGACGGGCCGTCCGTCCCGTCCTCAGGAGAAAATCGCCCATGCACACGGACCTCGTGGTCGCGCTCGACATCGGCGGTACCAAGATCGCGGGCGCGCTGGTGGGCACTGGTGGTGAGCTGCTCGTACGGGCACAGCGTCCCACCCCTCCCCGTGCACAGGGTGAGCGGGTCATGGCCGCCGTCGGCGAGGTGCTGGAGGAGCTGGCCGCGTCCCC
>DATMEI010000409.1:0-7079 GCA_035556995.1 Streptomyces sp. | reverse complement strand
GCCGCGCGCGGCCGTCGCCGCGCACCACCGCGGCGCCCCCGCTCGGAGCACCTGTGAGACTGCACACGAAGGGGTGGTCACCCGGTAACGGGTGACCACCCCTCTTACGTGCTCTGAGCGGTCGGTGACCGCCCCACGCTGCTTACTTGCCCTTGGCGGCTTCCTTGAGCTTGGAGCCGGCCGACACCTTGACGCTGTACCCGGCCGGAATCTCGATCGGGTCGCCTGTCTGCGGGTTCCGCGCGGTGCGCGCCGCACGGTGCGTGCGCTCGAAGGTGAGGAAACCGGGGATGGTGACCTTCTCGTCGCCCTTGGAGACGACCTCGCCGACGGTCTCGGCGAGGGCGGCCAGAACGGCGTCGGCGTCCTTACGGGTCACCTCGGCGCGCTCGGACAGAGCGGCCACCAGCTCACTGCGGTTCATAACTCGTTACTCCCGTGTTCTTCTTGCCGATGAGGCGTGAGATCGAAGCCGATGCTGCCAGGGCCCTCGGACAGTCCCCTGACCAGGGTCTGGTTTCAGACCCTGCCCGCCCCGTGGGGCATCCCCAGGACGAAGTCCCAGGGGAAGCATCCTGCCCCCACGTACGGCGGGAAAGCCAATCCGGCACCTGCTGACAGCTGCGGAGTCACACGAGCGGCGGCGATGGCCTCGCTGTGCTGACGCCCCACAGGCTTGTGTCTGGCGCAACCCTAGAGGGGCCGTGGTGACCCTGCACCTCGCGACGCGCCGTGCCGCCCTTGCGGCGAGCGGGCTCCGCGAACTCTGCGGGGACACTTCGGGCTGGAACTCACCGCGCCGTGAGTACCCGTTACGCCCCCCGCAAACCACCGCGGGGCGTCAGTCCCCGGCTGTGGCCGCCGCAGCCGTCGTCGTGGCCGGCACGGTGGCGGCCTCTCCTGCGGCGCGTGCGGCGTCCCGTACGGCGCCTGCCACGGCGCCGGAGACCTTCTCGTTGAAGACGCTGGGAATGATGTAGTTCGCGTTCAGCTCGTCCTCCAGCACCACGTCGGCGAGTGCCCGCGCGGCGGCCAGCATCATCTCGTCGTTGACCGACTTGGACTGCGCGTCCAGGAGGCCGCGGAAGACGCCGGGGAAGACCAGCACGTTGTTGATCTGGTTCGGGAAATCGGAACGTCCAGTGGCGACGACCGAGGCCGTCTCCCGTGCCGCAGCCGGGTCGATCTCCGGGTCGGGATTGGCGAGCGCGAACACGATCGCACCTTCCGCCATCCTCGCCACGTCGGTGCCGTCCAGCACGTTCGGGGCGGAGACGCCGATGAAGACGTCCGTGCCGACGACGGCGTCCTTGAGCGTCCCGGTGACGCCTTCGGGGTTGGTGTTGTCGGCGATCCAGCGCAGGGGCGTGCCCTCGGCCTCACCGACCAGGTCCGCGCGGCCCTCGTGCACCACGCCGTGGATGTCGGCGACGACCGCGTGCTTGACGCCCGCCTCCAGCAGCAGCTTCAAAATCGCCGTACCGGCCGCTCCCGCACCGGACATGACGACGCGGATGTCCTCGGTCCGCTTGTCCACCACACGCAGTGCGTTGTAGAGCGAGGCGAGGACCACGATGGCCGTGCCGTGCTGGTCGTCGTGGAATACGGGGATGTCGACGAGCTCGCGCAGGCGTGCCTCGATCTCGAAGCAGCGGGGCGCGGAGATGTCCTCCAGGTTGATCCCGGCGAAGCCCGGCGCCAGCGCCCGTACGATCTCGACGATCATGTCGGTGTCCTGGGTGTCCAGGCAGATCGGCCATGCGTCGATGCCGGCGAAGCGCTTGAAGAGGGCCGCCTTGCCCTCCATCACGGGCAGCGAGGCCTGCGGGCCGATGTTGCCCAGACCCAGCACCGCCGAGCCGTCGGTGACCACGGCGACGCTGTTGCGCTTGATCGTCAACCGCCTTGCGTCCTCGGGATTCTCAGCGATCTGCGTGCACACGCGGGCCACGCCCGGCGTGTAGATCATGGAGAGATCGTCGCGATTGCGAATGGGATGTTTGGACGACATCTCGATCTTGCCGCCCAGGTGCATCAGGAACGTACGGTCGGAGACCTTGCCCAGCGCCACACCCTCGATGTCGCGCAGCTGCGCCACGATCTCGTCCGCGTGCGCCGTCGAGGAAGCCGCGATCGTGACGTCGATACGCAGCCGCTCGTGGCCGGAGGCGGTGACATCCAGGCCGGTGACCGAACCACCGGACGACTCCACGACCGTGGTGATCTGGCTGACCGCGGAACCCCCTGCGGGGACCTCCAGACGGACAGTCATCGAGTAGGAGACGCTGGGCGCGCTCATTGCCGGCTTCCCTCTGCTTTCCCTTGTCACGTTGTGCCGCACGACCCGCGGCGCCGAAGTATCGAACGCCAGGGGTGGGGCACGTCAACAGATCGTCGCACCTACCCTCCGGTACGCGGTAACCCCGATGGGTGCCCGCCTCCGGATTCGGAAAGGGCCTTCCACGGTACGAGATGCGCGCCGACGGCTCTCTTCCGCCCCCATCTTTCGACCCCGGCGCGAAAATCTGTGTCTACGCCCCAAATCACTTCAAAGCGCCCCATCTCAGCCTAGGATCGCCCCGCAAACGCCATATGCATACAGGGAGACCAGGAATGGCTCAGGGCACCGTCAAGTGGTTCAACGCCGAGAAGGGCTACGGCTTCATCGCCCAGGAGGACGGCGGACCGGACGTCTTCGTCCACTACAGCTCGATCCACGGAGAGGGCTACCGCAGTCTGCAGGACACCCAGCGCGTCGAGTTCGAAATCGCGGAGGGCCGGAAGGGCCCACAAGCGGAAGGGGTCCGCATCATCGGCTGAAGGCCGGAGACGCGAACCCCACACGGAGCTTCTGAGAAGCTCGAGAAGTCTTTGGTGACACCGACCCGCCAGCTCGCCTCGCGGCAAGTGGTCGCTCGTAGCGACAATGGTTGGGCCCGGGGGCATGGATCGGGCCGGTGCCACATCCAGGCTAACAAACAGCCCCAGGAAGCGATTCCCTTCCCGGACAGCGATTCACATCAGTCCCTCAGCAGCTCCGGGACCCCTCCCGCATCCGGCAAGTCCCTCTCTCCGGACAGCACCGTCAACCGCTGTGTCGCCCGCGTCAGGGCCACGTACAGCACTCTCAGCCCCGCCGGCGACTCCCCACGGGAGCCCTCGTCCACGGAAGTGCCCCCACCGAAGGACCCGTCCGGGGTGGGGGGCTCCCCGGCGATCTCCGCGGGAGCGACGACCACCGTCGCGTCGTACTCAAGTCCCTTGGCCTCCAGGCTTCCCAGGGCCACGACGCGGTCGCCGAGCCCCGAAAGCCACTCGCGGGCGTCCTCCCGCCGGCTCATGGGGACCACGACACCGACGGTGCCGTCCACCTCGTCCAGCACCCGGCGTGCCTCCTCGCGCACCGACGCGCCCAACTCGCCGCGTACGACGGCGAATCGGGGCCGCAGGCCCGTCGAACGCACCGCCTTCGGAGGCACCACTCCCGGCATCGCCAGTGCCAGCACCCGGTCGGCGAGTTCCGCGATCTCAGCGGGATTGCGGTAGTTGACGGTCAGTTCGAAGCGGCGGCGGGGGCGGCTGCCCAGCGCCTCGCTGCGCGCCTCCGCCGCTTCCTCCGTGTCGGGCCACGAGCTCTGGGCCGGGTCGCCGACGACCGTCCAGGTGGCGTGCCGGCCGCGGCGGCCGACCATGCGCCACTGCATGGGCGTCAGATCCTGCGCCTCGTCGACGATGACGTGCGCGTAGTCCGTACGTTCCTCCGCCAGCCGCTCCGCACGGTCACGGCGCGGGGCCTCCCGGTCGGCCGCTGTGGTCAACTCGTCCAGCCCGGTGAGCTGTTCGAGAGGATCCACGTCCCGCTTGCGTGGCTTCGCGGGAGTGCCGAGCAGCACTCGCAGTTCGTCCAGGAGTGCCACATCGTGTACGGACAGCGGGCCCTGGCCATCGGTGTCGAGCCGCCGCAGGGACCGCGCCACGGCGCTCACCTCCGCGGGCTTCAGCAGCCGGCCGCGTCCGTACCTGCTCGACCTGCCCTGCCGGCCGGCGGCGCCCGCGAAGCGCGACAGCCGGCCCTCGTCCGCGAGCGAGGCCAGCACCCGGCGCGGTGTCAGTTCCGGCCACCACGCTTCGAGGAAGGCGATGAACTCGTCCTCCGCGGAGACGTCCTCGTCGAACGCCTCGCGTGCCTCGGCGGCCAGTTCGGGGTCCGTGTGATGACGCTGTGCGCCGGTCTTCTCCCACAGGGCGTCCAGCAGGAACTTGCGCGCGCGTGGGCGCATCAGATTGACCGGTGCGGTGCCGCTGAGCACCTGCTGCCTGACGTGGCGCAGTTCACCGGCGTCCAGTTCGACCCTGTTGCGGAAGGCGACAACCCGCAGCGACTGAGGCACCTCGCCCGAGTCCAGCGCACCGCGCGCCGCCCTCTGAAGCACCCTCACCATCCGCGGCGAGCCCTTGACGCGTGCGACGCCCTGCTCGTCGTACGTGGCCGCCTCCGCCCCTTCGACCAGCGAACCCAGAGCCCGGATGGCGACCTGCCCCTCCTCGCCGAGCGAAGGCAGCACACCCTCGGTGTAGGAGACCAGCAGCGGTGTGGGACTGACGATGAGGATGCCGCCGGCGTATCGGCGTCTGTCCTGGTAGAGCAGGTACGCGGCGCGGTGCAGGGCGACGGCGGTCTTGCCCGTGCCGGGCCCGCCCTCGACCTCGGTGACCGACGCGGCGGGGGCGCGGATGACGAGGTCCTGTTCGGCCTGGATGGAGGAGACGATGTCCCGCATGACGTGACTGCGGGCCTGCCCGAGCGCCGCCATCAGGGCGCCGTCGCCGATGACGGGCAGTTCGGCACCGTCGATGCGGGCGGCGATCTGCGGGCGCAGCAGATCGTCCTCGACGCCGAGCACCTGCCTGCCCTTGCTGCGGATGACGCGGCGCCGTACGACGCGGCCGGGGGCGACGGGCGTCGCACGGTAGAAGGGCGCGGCAGCGGGCGCACGCCAGTCGATGACCAGGGGCGTGTAGTCGGCGTCCAGCACTCCGAGGCGTCCGATGTGCAGGGTCTCGGCGATGTCGGCGGTGCCGTCCTCGTGTACGGCGCCCTCGGCGGGTTCGGCGGAGGTGTACGCGCCGTCGGGGCCCTTCTTGGCGTCCTCGCCGTGCAGCAGGTCGATGCGTCCGAAGAGGAAGTCCTCGAATTCGCTGTTGAGACGGTTCAGATGGACGCCGGCGCGGAAGACCTGCGCGTCGCGCTCCGCGAGCGCTCCGGGGGTGCCGACCTGTGCCCGCTTCGAGGCGTCGTCCATCAGGAACTCGGCCTCGTGGATCTTCTCCTCGAGCCTGCGGTACACGCCGTCGAGGTGTGCCTGCTCCCCGCGGATCTCACGGTCCCGGACACTGTCGTGCTGCGCAGCCAACGCCGCGGCCCCCTTCTGCTTGTCCAAGGCCCCTGCGGGCACAGGGCAGCCGTCAACCGTACGCGACCGGACGTGTCTGACGCACATGCCGCGACGGGACGGGGCACATCCTCACCGATGTGCGGTGACTCGCCGGTGTGCGGTGACAGGAGTAACGGCGCGGAAGCCGGGCAGGCACTGTCTCTCGACAACATCAAGAGCCCGAGACGGCGGAGGACTGCCATGACAACGCCCCAGAACTGGGACCAGGCACACTACGGGCCCGGCGGTGCGGACAAAGGCGGCGGGCCCGGGGCGGACCAGCCGGCGGGGCCTCCGCGCAACGGATTCGGTGTGGCGGCGCTGACGCTCGGGCTGATAGCCGCGGTGCTGTTCTGGACCGTGTTCGGCGGGCTCCTGCTCGGTCTGCTCGCGGTGATCTTCGGCATCCTCGGCTTCCGCCGCGGCAAGCGCGGCGAGGCGACGAACGGCACGCTGGCGATGGTCGGGACGGTCATCGGCGCCCTCGCCTTCCTCGCGTCGGGAGCCATCCTCGCGTTCGTGCTGACGGTCTTCAGCTCCGGGGACTACGACGAGCTCAACGACTGCGTGCAGAACGCCGGTACACAGGCCGAGCAGCAGAAGTGCCAGGAGGACTTCGTCGACAGCATCGTGAAGTAGGCCGTGCAGTGACGGCCGGGTGGTGACGGCCGGGCGGTGACCCGTCGCCGCCCGGCTCACTCCGCCCCGGGCCCGCTCCCGCCGTCGTACTTGCTGCTGTCCGGCACGGGATCGAGAGACAGCCGGTAGCCGCGCTTGACGACTGTCTGGATCAGTTTCGGTGCGCCCAGGGCGACGCGCAGCCGTGCCATCGCCGTCTCCACCGCGTGCTCGTCGCTTCCGGTGCCCGGCAGCGCACGCAGCAGTTCGGCACGGGAGACCACCCAGCCCGGTCGCCGTGCCAGCGCCCGCAGCAGGGCCATGCCGGCGGGCTGTACGGCCCGCAGCTCACCGTCGACGACGACTGCACGGCCCCGGATCTCGACGCGGTGCCCGGCGACCGGCAACGCCCTTACCCGTCCGGGCAGTTCGACGCAGAGCAGCTGTACGAGCGGGCCGAGCCGGAACCGCTCGGGTTGCACTGTCGGGACGTCGTGCCCCTCCAGCGGCAGGGCCGTCACGGGCCCCACGCACGCCACGACGACGTCGTGACGCATCGCTTCCAGCAGCGCGTCCTTCACGCCTCGCTGTTCCGCCTGCGCGAGCAGGGACGCGGCTGCGGGTGCGCTGGTGAAGGTCAGTGCGTCGAGGCCGCCGGAGAGCGTCACATCGATCAGACGGTCGAGCGGGGAGACGTCCTCCGGCGGCATCCACCGGTAGACCGGCACTCCGACCACCTCGGCGCCGGCCGCGCGCAGCGACTCCACGAATCCGGGCAGCGGTTCGCCGTGCAGTTGCAGCGCGATGCGCCGTCCTGCCACGCCCTGTGTGAGCAGCCGGTCGAGCACTTCGGCCATCGACTCCGAGGCGGGCGACCAGCTCTCCGTCAGGCCGGCGGCCCGCACGGCGCCGCGCACTTTCGGGCCACGGGCCAGCAACTCCGCCGCACTCAGGCATGCCAGCAGGCCGCTGCCGAAGCCCCAGCCCTCGGCGGCCTCGATCCAGCCGCGGAAGCCGATGGCCGTC
>DATMEI010000408.1:0-2677 GCA_035556995.1 Streptomyces sp. | reverse complement strand
ACCCCGAGCCGTTGGCGCCCGAGACGGCAGCACGCCGGGCCGGCCTGCCCTGTGTGCGTCCCGAGGAGGTCGCAGAGACGGCGCAGAAGCTCGCCGCCTCCCACGAGCTGGTACTCATCGAGGGCGCCGGCGGACTGCTCGTGCGCTTCGATGAGCACGGGGCGACGCTCGCCGACGTGGCGCGGCTGCTGGCTGCGCCGGTCCTGGTGGTGGCAGCGGCGGGGCTGGGCACCCTCAACGCGACAGCACTCACGACGGAGGCACTGCGCACCCGCGGTCTGCGCACCACTGGTGTCGTGGTGGGCAGCCTCCCCGCCGTCCCTGATCTGGCGGCGCGCTGCAACCTCGAGGACCTGCCACGGGCTGCGGGCACGCAGCTCCTCGGTGCGCTGCCCGAGGGGGCGGGCGCCATGGCGCCCGCCGACTTCCGTGCGGCAGCGGGTAGTTGGCTTGCGGCGGAACTGGGTGGCAGCCGACGCGAACGCACCCCCGCCCACCCGCAGCTCTGACGCTCACCCGCCAACTCGCAGATCCGTACCGAACGCCGTCGCTGTGTCACAGCCTCTCCCTGGCGGGTTCAGGGGCAGAATCGGGACATCCACGGGGAGTTCGACGGAAGGACGCACCCATGCCCGTACAGGACCCGCAGCCGGCACGTGACGTCGTGCACCATCCGCTGTTCGCACGGTTCTACACACGGCTCAGCGAGGCGGCAGACGTACGGGCGGGGGTGGGCGCACACCGGGAGGAGCTGCTCGCCGGGCTCACAGGGCAGGTGGTCGAGATCGGGCCGGGCAACGGGCTCAACTTCTCCCGCTATCCGGCCACCGTCTCCAAGGTGATCGCTGTCGAACCCGAGCCCCATCTGCGGAAGTCGGCCCTCGAGGCGGCGCAGTACACCGAAGTGCCGGTGGAGGTGGTGCCGGGGAGCGCCCAGGAACTGCCGCTGGCGAGCGAATCCTGCGACGCGGCCGTCTGCTCGCTGGTGCTGTGCTCACTGCCCGACGTGCGCGAGGCCCTCTCCGAGCTGCGCCGTGTGCTGCGGCCAGGCGGTGAACTGCGCTTCTACGAGCACGGGTTCGCCGAGGGACGGCCCAGGATGATGCGGCTTCAGCGCGCTTTGGACCGTACGGTGTGGCCGCGTGTCTTCGGCGGCTGTCACACGGGCCGTGACCCGGTCGGGGAGATCGGGGCAGCCGGCTTCACGAACGTCTCGTTCCGGCGGCTGCTGGTGCCCCGGGAAGGGCCCGTCTTCCCCTCCTCCTTCCACGTGCTGGGGAGCGCACGCCGCCCCTGAGAGCCGGCGGACTCCGGTGAGATGGCCAGGTCCCGGTGTCACCGGGTCACCGGGCCGTATTCACCGGGTCCAGGTGCGCAGTTCGCCCGCGATGGCTCGTACACCTGACTCGCCGTCCTTGACCAGCCGGGCCAGGTCGCGGATCTTCTCCGGCGAGGTGGTGACCTTCAGGCCGCTGGCGACGAGGTACCCGTAGGCGACAGCGGACGCGAACAGGGCATTCCCCCGCTCCAACGCGGGGACATGCAGGAGCAGTTGAAGGAGCGCGGCAGCGCGGTCGTGCGGCTCTGCGTAGACGGGGCGGTCGAATATGGCCGCCTCATGCCTGCTGACAGCGGCGACGAGAGCGCCGTAATCGGACACGAGGGGGTCGCCAGGAGCCTTCGCCTCCGCGACCATGAGCAGCCAGGCGAGGTCGATGCGGAGTGTCACGTACGCGGACGGCCCTCGCTTCCGCGGCGGCCGGGTTCGGGAAACTCCTCCGCGAAGACCGACTCGTAACTCTTCATGAAGTCCGAGGCCGCTTCGACGAAGGTGTGTCCCACCTCGCCGGCGTCGCGCTCCACGAGTTCCTCGATATAGCGGTTCACGCTCACCCCCCGCGACAGGGCGCGCTCTCGCGCCGTCTCCGCGGTCGCCTCGTCCACTCGGACATTCAGCTGAGTCTTGGCCACACCACTACGCTAGCACTCTTCCGCTAGCGCCCGCCAGGGGTGGGAGCGGAACAGTCGGTCGCCCCGGGACGCGGATCCCCCCATGGTCCGCATGGTGGAACTCCCTCGCCGCAGCGACGGCCGGGTGCTGGTCTGTGGCCATGGACGATCTTTCGACACGGGCAGCGACCAGCGCGGACCTGGACCGGATACTGGCCTTCTGGAAGGACGCCGCCGAGGGCACCAGCATCAGCGACGACAGGAACGGCGTGGCCGCGCTGCTCGCCCGCGACTCCGGTGCCCTTCTGCTGGCGGAGCGCGGCGAAGAGCTGGCCGGCACGGTGATCGCGGGGTTCGACGGCTGGCGCTGCCATCTCTACCGGCTCGCGGTGCATCCGCAGCAGCGGCGTCGGGGCGTGGCCACCGCGCTGCTGGAGGCGGCCGAGTTGCGTTTCGCCGCGCTGGGCGGGCGGCGTGCGGACGCGATGGTGCTCGACCGCAACACCTCGGCCCGCGGTGCCTGGAGCGCGGCCGGCTATGCCCCGGAGCCGCAGTGGAGCCGCTGGGTCAAGCACCTGGTCTGAGCGCATACGGGCGCACCGCCCGGGGAACGCGGTGCCGACCTGTCCGTCTACGATGAACAGCTCCCCGTCACACAGCCACCCCCGCCCGCGGGCGGGGCAGCCCTGACCGAAAGGTGTGAGAGTCCGCCCATGGGCGACCCTCC